>NZ_JBOFOO010000366.1:0-3013 GCF_051659485.1 Craterilacuibacter sp.
GGAAACACCACAATAAACGTACAATAGTCATTGTATCTTGTCGCAATACCGATCTTGCAGGCAAGCCTGATACTCCACTAATGCTCACACCGGTTACCCCGAATTCATGGTTCACCCAAAGTCACCGCCCAATAAACAGCTCCGTTACGGATTTCTGGTGCTTCCCAATGCATCAATGGCTAATCTGGCCATTGCCACTGAAGTGCTGGTCGTGGCCAACCAGCTGGCAGAAAAGCGGTGTTACGAGTATCTGACGCTCTCGTTCAACGGCGAAGCAGTGACCTTGCTGAACGGACAAAAGCTCTCCGTTGACCTCCCCCTGCTCAATGCACCACGACTGGATGCTTTGTTTGTTCTGGCAGATGACACCCACGGCAGCATCAATACCGAAGAACTGGCACGTGCGGCCTGCCTGCCTGGAAACGACAAAATGTTGATCGCAGGTATTGGTTGTGGCAGCTACTGGCTGGCGCGTGCAGGTTTGCTATCCGGCTACCGCACCACCATACACTGGCAGGAAATCAGCCGTTTGACGGATGAATTCGCTGATGTCATCGTGTCCGGCAACTTGTTTGAAATCGACCGCAGCCGTGCCTCCTGTGCCGGAGGTGTCGCTACGCTGGACTTTATGGTGACACTGGTTTCCGGCTTGCTGGGCAGCGAGTTTGCCTCGCGCCTGTCCGAATTATTCAGTATGGAGCGTATCCGTCCGGGTAACGAGCGCCAACGCATCCCGCTGGCGACCCGCATCGGCGGCAGCCAACCCAAGCTGACCGAAGCCGTCAGTCTGATGGAAGCCAATATTGAAGAGCCGCTGTCGACCGATGATATTGCCTTCTACGTCGGCGTCTCGCGTCGCCAGCTCGAGCGTCTGTTCAAGCAATACTTGGGTACTGTGCCGTCCAAATACTATCTGGAACTACGGCTAAACCGAGCGCGCCAGCTATTACAGCAGACATCCAAGTCCATTGTTCAGATCGGTCTTGCTTGCGGATTTTCCAGTGGGCCGCACTTTTCCAGCACTTACCGCAGCCACTTCAATATCACGCCGCGCGAAGAACGCTCACAGCGCGCCATGCATCATATTCCCGCACAAGCACCCGACGCCGCATGACACAAAAACGACACCTTTACCCGCCACAGCAGTGGAAGGTAAAGGTGCCGGTTCAGGATGCATCCAAGAGCAGCATCCCTTCCTCAGGTTCATTGTCAGGCAAAGACAGCTCTTCTTGCAGGCGTGCCCGCTCCAGATGGCTAGCCTCGATCTGCTTGCTAGAGCTAATCCCCAAATCCTTGAGCTGACCGGCCTTACCGATAATATTGTTATTACCGTGAGTCAGGCGCCGGTGGGCAACATCAAAACTATCCTGAGCCTGACGCAGGCGGCTGCCCAGTTTGTCAAAATCGGCGACAAAGGCACAGACACTTTCATATAGCTGGGTACCGCATTTGACGATGGCCTCGGTCTGACGATTGCGCTTCTCTTGCCGCCATAGATGAGAGACCGTACGCACCACCGACATCAGGGTGGAGGGGCTGACGAGCAAAACGTTCTTGTCCCATGCTTCGCGAAACAAGTCTCTATCCTGTGTCACTGCCAACATAAAGGCAGGCTCTACCGGCAGAAACATCAACACAAAATCGATGGAATCCAGACCATGCAATTTCTGATACTCGCGCAGTGACAGGCCCTTGAGGTGATTGCGAACCGATGCCAGATGGCCGGCCAGTGCAATACTGCGCTCGGCATCGGTGTCTGCGGACACATACCGGGTGTAGTCCAGAAGCGAGACCTTGGCGTCTATCACCAGATTACGCCCCTCCGGCAAACGCAACACCACGTCCGGCTGGGCACGGCTGCCATCCTCGCGCGTATAACTGGCCTGCTCGATAAACTCCACCCCGGTACTCAGGCCCAATTGCTCCAGAAGATCCTTGAGAATCAACTCACCCCAGCCGCCCTGAGCCTTATTGTCGCCCTTCAATGCCCGAACCAGGTTTTTGGCCTCTTGGCTCAAGGTCTTATTCAGTCCGGCCAGCATTTCAACCTGACTTTTCAGCTCGCTCCGCCCCTTGCCCTCCTCCACATACACCTGCTCAACCTTGGACTTGAATTCGGCAATCTGGGTTTTAAGCGGCCCCAGTAAAGTCCCAAGGTTATGCTGATTCTGCTCGGCAAAACGCTGACTTTTACTCTCAAATATCTGCTGAGCCAGATTTTCAAACTGCGTCGACATTGTTTCTCGCGCCTCGTTCAGCAGTGCTAATTGCTTGATCGCACTTTCGCGGTCTGCATCCAGCTGCGTTTTCAACGAGGCCAGCTCGCTCTCCAGCGCAGACCGTGCCTGCTCGGCGCGGTGGCGCTGCTGCTTTTCCGCATCCAGACTGCTAGCCAAACGCTGGTTTTCAGCCTGCATCGATTCCACGACCGCCTTGCTACGCCCCAACTCTTCGCGCAGCGCGGCTTGTATTACAGACAAATCATCGCGCGATTGAAGCGCCACCTGCAGTTTTTCGGGCAATACTTGCAACGACTCAAGCCGCCCCTGAAGCGCAGCATGGCGTTCACGTTCAGCCGACAATGCCGCCGCATATTGCTGACAGGATTTACGCTCTCCCGTTAATGCTTGCTCATAAGCCAATAGCTGTGACTGCAAGGCAGGAACCTGCCGCGCACGCTCCTCGAACTGAGCCCTTATCTGCTGCTGCTCATTCAGCAAACCTTTCGCCGTTACCAAGTCAGCACGCAATAGCTCAAGCTCGGTCAGCGAAGCCGCAAGCTGAGCCTGCTGCGCGCCTATCTGCTGCGCCTGCAAAGCAATCTCGGTAGCCGAAGCGGAAGCTGCCTGTGCTAGCGCAGCAGAAAACTTGCTTCGGCACAACATCAAGACCAATCCCCCACCTGTGATCAGCCCGGTTAAAGCCACCAGCAACAAGATCAAGCTCGGCACAAAGACTCCTTTAACCGATAAAAATTTGGGATTGACAGTGTAGCAGCATAGCGCTCACTTAA
>NZ_JBOFOO010000367.1:0-4251 GCF_051659485.1 Craterilacuibacter sp.
GATAGCGACATAGAGATTATAATGCATGGACCCCCCAGATATCGTCGTTCAAGTAGCACTTTTGATAATCCCCCTAGGTATCGTCACCTGCCGTAGTGGGTGCCGACGTGGACATACCCAGTCTTGTTTCCTAGATTTACCTGAAGCCGACACCCCTCCGATGGCCGCGACCGCCTGCACAGCGGCCTGTTAGGAAGGCCACCGTAACTTTACATCGCCACAGGGAGCAGCCCATGTCCAATCGCCGCAGATTGTCAGATGCATACGAGAAATTGCCGCTATTCGAAAAGACGCCCGATATTAATGCGCTTGCCCTATTGCATAACCAACTGGATAGAATTGATTTGCAGCTAATTCGGTCATCGTTTTTACTTGATGCTCTGCAACCGTGGTTACATGGCAAGGTCAGCTTGCGCTTCGTTAAATCTAAGGATTCAGAAACCGCTGTGAGCTGGTATTTTTGCGAATGGCTGTATAGCCGTGTTACCTGCAACTGGCACTATAAGCGAATTGCTTTTCCAATGGTCGCGCGCAAATTGAAAAGTATTAACGAATTTGCCTACACCCAAGTGCGCTGCAAACGACTGGTGGCAGAAGCACTGGACATGATTGCCATGCGTAAGAAAATAGCCGAAGCGCTGCTGCGTCTGCGTCAGGCACAACTCATTATCAAGAATTCCACTACCAGTATGAATCAATGGGCGCGCACCATTGGCGAAGTTGCACTGGAAACTAAAAACAAATACGGCAACGGTTTCGATATCAGTGAAGACCCTGACGTGCAGGAACTATTGATGGTGCTTTGATTCCGATGGTCTCCCGCTGGATGGAACATCGATAACCAAAATCAGCGGCCCACGCATCAGGCCTTTGGGCTGCTACCGACTCAGATCGAGAAGCGGATAGGAGGCGAGAACAAGAAAGAGCGAACTCTCTCCTCCCCACTCGCTTCTTTAATTTGCCATTGACGTCCCCCCGTTTAAATGTCACCGCCAAAAATGGTTGAACTGCAAAACCGGATGGTTTCCCACCTAATGGTTTTGCTTACCCTCAAATGTCCCCGCCCCAAATGGTTGAACTACGGAATCTGATTAGTCACCCGCTGTTTTTGCCGCCCTTGAATGTCCCTGCCTCAAATGGTTGAACTGTAAAACTGGATGGCTTCCCCCTGATGGTTTCGCTCACCATCAAATGTCCCGTCCCAAAAGTATGAACTGCAAAAGCGTGATTGCTCACCTGATGGTTTCGTCCGCCCTTGAATGTTCCCGCCCCAATTGCTTGAACTGCAAAACCAGATTAGTCCCCCGCTGGCTTTAGCTGCCCTTGAATGTCCCTGTCCCGAATAGCGTGAACAGCAAAAGCGGGTAGGTTGATCCAACGATGCACCCCGATCAAGAATGATCCACGACTTAATTTTGTGCCATGACAAAGCATGGTTGCTTTAGGGCTGGTTTTCCATGCTGTCAATGCCTTCGCCGAAATGGTTGCCTACATCGAGCGGAATGCCTGGTGATTGTCGCAGCGTGTAGGGCTTGCCCTGCCTGTTGGGGCACAGACTAGAAAAAATGAATGCCTTTCCGCCAGGTAAATCAGAATAGTTGGCTATGGGCGGTGGCCCTGCAATGGATTGCTGCCCAATTCCGTGAGCTGTAAAAGTTGAATGTTCAACCACTGGTTTGGTCTGCCCGTTAATGTCCTGTGCCCAAATACGCTGACCTGAAAAAAATGGGATGGTTAAGCAGTAAGCTTTGGTTGTGAAATCGCGCCCGTTGCAAATACTCGAATGGCAGACGCCGGCCAACTGGCGTGGGGGATGGGTGGCAAGAGGCCGGGCGTGGCGGCCATTGCCTGCGCAAAACCGGCCCGCCAGCGATGGACAGGGCACGGTGCTGACTGTGCATCAACCGCCCCACTGAGGGATCAGCGGACCCATTGCCGGGCACCAGAAAGGCGTTAGGTCGGCCTGCACCCTAAATCGTGCAGGAGATCTCGTTGGCACAGATCGGCATGTCGCCGAGAGGAGGCCATATGAGCAAGCAATTGGATGCCCTGGTGCAGCGTTTACGCTTCACGGTAAAGCTGGACGCTGGGGAGCGTGTGTTTCGTGCCTTGCCGGTGTCGGGTGGTGCGGATTCGACGGCATTGGCGCTGCTGATGCACCTTGCCTTTCCGGACGTGGATTTCCATCTCGTGTTTTCAGATACCGGCGCGGAAGGGGATGAGGTGTACGCAGTGCTGGACCGGCTGGAAGTGCATCTTGGAAAACCGGTCGAGCGCATTACCTCGGGCCACACGCTGTTTAGCCTGATCGACGATTATTCGGGGTTCCTGCCTTCGGCCAGCGCACGGTGGTGTACGCGACAGCTAAAGCTGGTGCCATTTCAGGCCTGGCTGTCTGGTTTTCGGCACGCTGGGCAGCGCATCGAGATGTTTGTCGGGATCCGAGCAGACGAGGATCGAGTGGCATTTGTCGCTGATGGCGTGCGTACGCGGATGCCGTTTGTGGAAGCTGGCATCGGTCGGGAGGATGTGTTTCGGGCCTTGGCCGAAAGCGAGCTAGGTATTCCGAGCTTTTACAAGCATCGCTCGCGCTCAGGCTGTTCGGTCTGCCCGTTCCAGCGTTCCACCGAAGTCGTTGGCCTGCTGCAGACCAACAAGGTCGAGTTCCAGCGCATGCAGCAGTACGAGAAGGTGTCCACGCCGATTCGCCAGCACAATATGCCGGTGCCGGCATGGGAAGACGCCAAGATCGCACGCAACTGGGTCGGCTTTCCGCAGCCGGCGAGCTGGGAGGCAAGCCGCGAGGGATGGGCACCAACGGTGGCGCGTATCGAGCAGGCCGATCTGTTCGACCGGGCCACTCAGGGCATTTGGTGTGCGGCCGAGTTTTTCGTCAGCCGGTTTTATCTGGAGCCTGTTGTCTGGCGCCAAGAACTGGTCGCAGTATCCACGACACTGCCTGGCCTCAAACGCCAACTAGTGATGCATTATCAGCACCGGCTGGCCACATCAGAAGTTTGGCATCTGGAACCACAGCAGATGCGCGAGGAACTGCGTTATGTCTTGTATTACGTGCTGGTTGACGCAGAACTGGTGGATGTTAGTCGGCCCGGCGAAGGCAGCTATACCTGGCAGCAGGGACACAGCTTGCAGCGCACGCGGCGCATCTGGTGCGTTGGGCCGAGCGTGCTTTGTGGGCTGAGAATCTGCGCCGCCAGAGTGAGCCGATTGATGTAGGCGAAACCAAGGTGATGTATCTGGAAGTGTTCGAGCCGGCGGAGCCGACGCTGGATGAGGAGTTGGACGAGCGTTATGTGGCCTGTCCGATGTGCAGCTTATGAGACTGTTTGCCAGTTTTTGATTCTCATCGCCGTCACCCTATTTTTGGGTGACGGCTTTTTTGTTCTTTTCCCTCAGCCACCTGTGCAACGGGCGATGGCTGCATCGTCCCCCAGATCGAGGCAATTTCGCATATCGCGGCCGGGGCCAGGTTTTCGTACTGGTTGGGTGTTGCCATGCTGACGTGCGGTAGCCGGGACTGCCCGGGCCACCGAACTCGCTTCGATAGTGGGAGCTGATTCAACCCTGTAGGGCGATGACCCTGATGGTTTAGAGCCTGGTGGTATAAAGGAAAACGCCAACCATGAGATCACACCCAGCATGACGACCACAAAGGCTTCTGAAAACATTGGCTCCTCATCCTGGATGATCGGATAGGCCTTCAACTTGTCTTGCTGCAGCAGCTTAAAGCCGAGTAGTGCACCACCGATGCCAAGAGGGATGGCAGGTAAGATGGCATTGTGTGGAAAGATGGCATTGTCTGGTAAGAAAATCATGCCGAAGACAAGGCCTATAGCCCCCAGCCATACGCCTGGCAGCGACTCGATCATCAAGGCGCTACGTGCTTCCGCTTTAAGTGCGGCAATTCGGGCGGCTTCCTCTCTTGCTGCCACCTGCTCAGGCGAGTTGTATGACTCGTTAAATTTGAAGAAACAGAGGACTGCGAACGCGATAGCTACACCGACTAAATCCCACACTAAAAACACAGGCCCGCCCATTGCAGCCAAGCCGGTTGCAACAACCGAGCCGACAATAAAAGTTCCCCAAGATCCAAGGGACGAAGCCCACATAATTAATATTGGAATCGCGAATATCGCCAAAACGATGAAGCTCAACGGGTTTCTCCCGGGTTAAGGTAGCCAACCGCAACAGAACATTGTGGCCATGACATGGATGCGGGGCACGAAGACG
>NZ_JBOFOO010000368.1:0-19997 GCF_051659485.1 Craterilacuibacter sp.
CCATCTCCAGCCCCAGCTCCGCCATCAGTTCGCGCGCAACGCGGAACGCCTCCACCGCCGCCGGTGCGCCGCCGTAGACACCGGCATGCAGCAGCACTTCGCGTATTTCGGTGAGGGTCGCGCCGTTATTGAGCGCACCGCGCAGATGGCCCTTGAGCTCGGTGCTGCGCCCAAGCACCGCCAGCATGGCGCAGGTGACGAGGCTGCGCGTTTTCAGCTCTATCCCTTCGCGCTGCCAGGTACTGCCCCAAGCGTGTTCGTTGACCCAGTCCTGCAAGGGTTGCGAGAAAGCGTCGGCGCTGCCCATCGCACGCGCCACGAATTCCTCGCCCATCACCCGGGTGCGCATCGCCAAGCCGGCCTGTTTATCCTGTTCACTCATCGGTTTCTCCTTCTGCTGTCAGCGGTTCGCACGCGCGGCCAGCCACACGCCGGACAGGATCAGCGCGATCCCGGCGGCGTGGTAGAGATGGAAGGCTTCACCCAGAAACAGCACCGACAGCAAGGCGCCGAACATCGGCATCAGGTGGATGAAGCTGCCGGCCTTGGCCGGCCCGACGCGGGCGACGCCGAGGTTGTAGAAATAGTAGGCGGCCACCGATGGCAGGGTGCCGACATAGGCGAAGGTGATCAGGGTGGTGGCATTCAAGGGCGCGCGCTGCCCGCTGGCGTATTCGAGCAGAAAAAACGGCGTGATGCAGGCAAGGCCAATCACCACCAGCACCGTCAGCAAGCCCAGTCGGTTAAGCCCGGCCGGCAGGCCGCGTAGCCACAGGGTATACAAGGCCCACGCCAGCATGGCGGCAAACACCACCACGTCGCCGTGGTTGATATCCAGACGCAGCAAGCGCTCGGGCTCCCCTTGCGCGATGATGGCCAGCACGCCGCAGAATGAAAGCAGAATGGCCAGCAGCTGTAGCGAACCGGCTTTCATGCCGAAAAAAAGCGCGCCCAACAGCACGATCAGGATGGGGATAAACGAATTCATCAGCACCGCATTGGTGGCGGTGGTTTCCTGCACCCCCAGATACACCAGCGAATTAAAGCCGGCGATACCGAACACCCCCAATGCCAGCAGCCGTCGCCAGTGCGGCAGCCACAGCGCGCGCTGCTGCCACGCCGGCTTCAGGCCGAACGGCAGCAGGATAAGGAGCGCGATGGCCCAGCGTGCGAACGACAGCGTCAACGGCGGAATGCTGGCGTGGGTGGCGCGGGCCAGTACGAAATTGCCGGACCAGAACAGCGTGGTCAGCACCAGAAGCAGATAGGCCGAAGTCAGCGAAGAGCGGGAGGTCGTCATCCCCCGACCTTGCCATGCCATACGAATTAGTGCAAGCCGGCTAGGCCGGTATCGCCGCCAGATGGCGGGACAAAAAGGTCTCGACCCGCGCGTTTGCGCTATAAGCGACATTCAGGCGCAGATAATCCGATGCCTGCTGACCGGGGCGGAACAAGGCTCCCGGCGCCAGCATCACGCCTTCCTTGACGCCTTCTGCCGACAGCACCACGCCGTCGCAGGCTTGCGGCAGGCGCGCCCAGACAAACATGCCCTCGCTGCCGGCGGCAAACACGTCCATGCCCTGCCGCGCACACAGGGCCAGCGTTTCTGCCCGTGCTTCGGCCAGACGTGCGCGCAGTCGCGCAATGCGCCGCCGCTGCTGGCCATCGCTCAGCGCGGCCAGCGCCACCCGTTCGGCAAGCTCCGACGAGGTCAGGCCGTACACCATCTTGTGATGGATCAGCGCCTCGGCCACGCCGCGCTCGGCGGCGACAAAACCCACGCGCAAACCCGGCGACAGGGTCTTGGAGAAGCTGCCGATATGCACCACCCGCTTCAGTCCATCCAGCGCTGCCAGCGAAGGCACGCTGCTGGCAGAGAGCCCGGCGCAGACATCGTCCTCGACGATCCAGAAGTCGTATTTCTCCGCCAGTTGCAGCACGCGGTAAGCCGTTGCCGCGCTATAGCTGGCACCGGTCGGGTTGTGCAGGCGCGGATTGGTAAAAAAGACCTTGGGCCTATGTTGCGCCAGCAGCGCTTCCAGTGCCGCCAGATCCGGCCCCTGTGGCGTCCACGGCACACCCAGCGGCTGAATGCCGTGCAGCGGCAGACCGATGACCAGATTGCAGTAGCCGGGATCGTCGACCAGTACCGTATCGCCGGGACGGGTCAGGCAGGCTAGCGCCAGCGTCAGCGCCTGACTCGCACCCTGCGTCAGCACCAGTTGCTGGCGGTTTAGGGCCAGCCCATTCTCGCCCAGCTCGCGCACCAGATAGTCGCGCAGGGCAGGCAGGCCAGCGGGCTCGCCATAGCCGGCCAACTCGCCAGCGGATGCGCTACGGGCAACCTGACGCAGGCCGCGCTCCAGCCCCATATCGGCAAACCATGCCGGCGGCAGCCAGCCACTGCCGGGCTTGATCGCGTCCGGCGGTGGCTCGTACAGGCTATCGGCCAGCCAGAAAGCATGGGCCGGCAGCGGCGGCAGGCTGTCAAGCACGGGCCGTCCTTGGCCGCCCCCCGCCAGATAAAAGCCTTCGCCGCGACGGGCGCTGATGATGCCGGTGGCGACCAGACGGTCATATGCCTCGGCCACGGTAAAGGTACTGATGCCCAGCTCGCGTGCCAGATGGCGGATCGACCACAGGCGCTCGCCGGCAGAGAGCTGGCCCTGCCGGGCGGCGCAGCTGATGGCATCCACCAGCTGCTGAACCAGCGTTCCGGCGGCGGGGTCCAGCTTAAAAATGCTTGAAACAAGTTGTATAGCCATTTTTACCTGTACGGGCTAGGTGGTATTCCGGCCTTACTGTACCTGTTAGCGCAGCTAGCGTGGGCAATAAAGTGTTTGCTCGCCTGCCACGCGGCAAGGTCAGACCAAGAGGAGAACACAATGCAGATCAAGACATGGACCATGCTCACACTGGCCGCCCTGCTCGCAGGCCAGGCTCAGGCCGGCGACACCCTGCGCGTCGCGACCGACGGCACCTTCCCGCCCTATAGCGTGGTCGCGCCCGATGGCAAGCTGTCCGGCTTCGATGTCGATATCGCCAATGCGCTGTGCGCCGAGATGAAAGCCAAGTGCGAGCTCATGCGTTACGACTTCGACGGCATGATTCCGGCGCTGAATGCGCGCAAGTTCGACCTGATCGTTGCCTCGATGGCCATCACCCCCGAGCGCGAGAAGGCCGTAGCCTTCAGCGCCAAATACGAAGGTGGCTATTCGCAGTTTCTCGGCAAGAAAGGCATCCAGCTCGCAGGTACCCCGGCCGGTATGAAGGGCAAGACACTGGGCGTGCAGCAAGGCACCATCCAGGAAAAATACGCCAAGGACGTTTTCGGCAAGGCCGGCGCCAAGGTACGCAGCTACAGCACGCCGGCCAACGCGCTGCTGGACCTGAACGCCGGCCGTGCCGACGCGATCATGGTTGAAATCGGCGTCGGCACCGAGTTCCTCAAGGGGCCGGGCGGCAACAAGCTCACGCTATTCGGTCCGCAGTTCAACGACGTCAAATACTTCGGCACCGGTTCGGGCATCGCCATGCGCAAGACCGATCAGGCACTGCTGCACAAGGTCAACAGCGCGCTGGCAACCATCCTGAAGAACGGCACCTACAAGAAGATCAACGACCGCTACTTCGATTACAACCAGTACGACTGAGCCTGCCATGCACATCGAGACCCTGCCCCTGATCAGCCCGATACCGGGCCAGCAACATGCACTCAAGCTATGGCGCTTCGGCAATGCCGGCGCCCGTCCGCGCGTCTACCTGCAGGCGGCGCTGCATGCCGACGAAATCCCCGGCATGCTGACGCTGACACTGCTGCGCGAGCAACTGGCCCAGATGGAAGCCGGGGGCCGCATCTGCGGCGAAATCCTGCTGCTGCCGGTGGCCAATCCGGTCGGTCTGGCGCAGCAGCACTTGGGCCTGGCGCAAGGGCGCTTCGATGCGGGCAGTGGTCTCAATTTCAACCGCAACTATCCCGACCTTGGCCCCGCACTGCTTGCGCGTCTGCAAGGGCGTCTGGGCCAGGGCGAAGCGGCCGACACCGCAACGGTGCGGACCCAGATGCAGGCGCTGCTGGACGAAACCCGGCCGAAAACCGAGCTGGAAAGCCTGCAGCACACACTGTTTGCACTGGCCTGCAGCAGCGATGTGGTGCTCGACCTGCACTGCGACAGCGAGGCCGAACTGCATCTGTATGTGCACAGCGAGCAGCAGGACGAGGCCACGGCACTGGCCGGCTTCATGGGCGCCGCTGCGACCCTGCATGCGACCGAGCAGGGCGGCCACTCCTTCGATGACTGCTGTACCCGGCCATGGTGGTGGCTGCGCCAGCACTATCCGCAACTGCCCATGGCCTGCTTTGCCGCCACGCTCGAGCTGCGCGGCCAGCTCGATGTCTCGCTGGAGCAGGCCGCCGACGACGCCAAGCGGCTGCTGGACTACCTCGTCTGGCGCGGCGCCGTCACGGGCGAGGCGCACCCGCCGGCAGCGCCAGCCATGCCGACTCCGCTGCAGGGCGTAGGCATCAGCCATGCGCCACATGGCGGCATCGTCAGCTACTGCCATCCGGTCGGGGGACAGATCGAAGCCGGCACGCGGCTGGGCTGGGTGATAGACCCGCTGACCAGCCAGCAAAGCGAGCTGATAGCCGAGGCTAGCGGCATCTATTACGCACGCGTGCTGCAACGCTTCGCCGTTGCCGGCACCGAGCTGTGCTTTATCGCAGGCCAGGCGCCGCTGCGTAGCGGCCGCCTGCTGGCACTGTAAACCGGGGAGCACACTGCATGCTTGAAGACTACCTGCCCGGCCTGTTTGCCGGCTTATGGATGACGCTGAAACTGGCGGCGCTGGCACTGCTGTTTGCCGTGCTGCTGGGCCTGATAGGCGCGGCCTTCCGGCTGGCAAAAAACCGTCCGCTGGCACTCTTGGCCGAGCTGTATTCGACTGTGGTGCGCGGCATCCCCGATCTGGTATGGATGTTCATCCTGTTTTTTGGCGGCCAGATGCTGGTCAACGATATTGCACTGGCACTGGGCTTGGCAGCGCTGGACATCGACGCCTTTATCGCCGGCGCACTGACGCTGGGCTTTATCTTCGGCGCCTATATGAGCGAGACCTTCCGTGGCGCCATGCTGGCCGTGCCCCCCGGCCAGATCGAGGCCGGGCACGCCTACGGCATGAGCCGGCTTCGGGTGTTCTGCCGCATCATGCTGCCGCAGATGGTGCGCTTCGCCCTGCCCGGCTTTTCCAATAACTGGCTGGTGCTGGTGAAGTCGACGGCGCTGGTCTCGGTGATCGGGCTGGATGACATGATGGCGCGCGCCGATGTGGCCAAATCGGTGACGCAGCAGCCGTTTATCGTCTACCTGTGCGTGGCGCTGCTGTATCTGGCCATCACCAGCGTATCCATACTGGCACTGAACCGGCTGTGCGCACGCTATTCGCTGGGTATCCGGGAGGCCGAACTATGATAGACATGAATCTGGTACTGGAGAAACTGCCGGCGTTTTTCGGCCTCACCGAAGCCGGCCCGGCACTGCCCGGACGCGACGGCCTGCTGCTGACACTGGAGCTGCTGGCACTGTCGCTACTGGCCGGCTTCGCGCTGGCCCTGCCGCTGGCCTTGCTGCGGGCCTCAAAAAACCGCTGGCTATCGGCACCTGTGTGGCTGTACACCTATGTGTTCCGCGGCACGCCGATGCTGGTGCAGCTATTCCTGATCTACTACGGCATCGCACAATTCGAAGCGGTGCGCGCGAGCTGGCTGTGGACCTATTTGCAGGAGGCGTACTGGTGCGCCATCTTCGCCTTCACCCTCAATACCGCGGCCTATACCACCGAGATCATCGCCGGCCAGATCCGCAATACCGCCCACGGCGAGATCGAAGCCGCACGCGCCATCGGCATGAGCCGCTGGCAAACGCTGCGCCGCATTGCGCTGCCCTCGGCGCTGCGCCGCGCGCTGCCGGCCTACAGCAATGAGGTGATCATGATGCTGCAAGGCACGGCCATCGCAGGCCTGGTCACTCTGGCCGACCTCACCGGCATCGCGCGCCAGATCTACAGCGACAGCTATCAGGCCTTCGAGCCCTTTCTGACTGCCGGTGCTTTTTACCTCACACTGACCTTCCTGATCGCCTGGCTGTTCCGCCGTCTGGAGCGGCGCTATCTGGCCCATCTGCGGCCACGCAGTTGATGCAGGAAATACACCGCACCATGTAAAGCGCCCCGCATTGCGGGGCGCTTTACATGGTCAACAATCAGCGGTGCGCCACCTGAGCTACCGGCGTCGCCAGATATTGCGGTGCCAGCGAACCTGCCAGCATGCCGATGAAGCTCATGATCAAGCCCACCAACTGCGGCGGCCAGAAGGCGGCGTCGGTATAGCTGTACTCCAGCGACAGCCACGACACCAGTCCCAGTACGATGGCCAGCAAGGCGCCCTGGGTCGTGGCCCGTTTCCAGAACAGACCGGCGATCAGCGGCACCGAAGCGGCCACCAGCGTCACCTTGTAAGCGTTGCCGACCATCTCGTAGATGCTGGCATCGGACATCAAGGCAAAAGTCGTCGTCGACACCGCAGCCACCACGATGGAGATGCGCATGGCGCGAATGAACTGACGGTCGGTCATGCGCGGCAGCAGGGGCTTGAGCACGTTTTCGGTAAAGGTCACCGATGGTGCCATCAGCGTACCCGAGGCCGTCGACATGATGGCCGACAGCAAGGCGCCAAAGAACAGCACCTGTGCGAATAGCGGTGTCTTGTCGAGAATCAGCGTAGGCAGGATCATCTGCGCATCCTGGGCTGCGATGCGTGCGACCATCCCGGGCTCGATAATTTCGGCCGCGTAGGTCAGGAAGATGGGCAGCATGCAAAAGCACAGGTAAAGGATGGCGCCCAGGATGGTGCCGCGCTGCGCCACCTTCTCGCTCTTGGCCGACATCACGCGCTGGTAGATATCCTGCTGCGGAATCGAGCCCAGCATCATGGTCACTGCCGCGCCGATAAGGCCGACCACGGTCTTGGGATCGGTGTCATGCAGGAAGGTGAACTTGTCGGCCGCCGCCGCCTTGCTCAGCACCACGTCGACCCCGCCGGCCATGCCGCCGATCAGCCATACCAGATACACCAGGCCGACCACGATGATGGACATCTGCAGGAAGTCGGTAAACGCCACCGACAGCATGCCGCCGCACAGGGTATACACCAAGACGATGGCGGCTCCGAGCAAGGTGCCCATGGTGGTGCTGATCGCGCCGTCGGACAGTACGTTGAACACCACACCCAGCGCCGTCATCTGCGCAGCAATCCAGCCCAGATAAGACAGGATGATGACCACGCTGGAAATGGCCTCGACCAGCGGACCATAGCGCTGGCGGAAAAAATCACCGATGGTCAGCAGATTCATCCGGTACAGGCGGCGTGCAAAGAAGATGCCGACCAGCATCAGGCAGGCAAAGGAACCGAACGGATCTTCGACGATGCCGGAGAAGCCCTCGGCCAGAAAGGTCGAAGGAATACCGAGTATCGCCTCGGAACCGAACCAGGTGGCAAACACCATGGCGGTCACTACCGGCAAGGGCATACTGGCACCGGCAGTGGCAAAGTCTTTGGCGTTCTGAACCCGGGTCGAGGCGTACAGCCCTATCCCGATCGTCACCAGCAAGTAAAGCACGACAAACCAAATCAACATTTCACACTGTCTCCCGCGATTAGAGTGCTTGTTTTTTGCGAATTATCCGCTATGCCGCGCCCCAGTCGAAGATTTGCGTGCGAAAAAACAACAGCAAACCCTGCATCAGCCCCCCCTTGCGGGCAGAAAAAAGGCCCGGCAGGACGGTCTAACCATCATCCGCCCCCGCTGCAAGGGCTTTCAGATAAGGGTTTTGTTAAAAAAATGCCTTTATCCAAATTTTTTTATTTAATAAATTCAACATGCGTTAAATATGTTAAACAAAAACAACACTCAATCACCCAAGACCCGGACAATTCCATTTTTCGACGCCAAACCGCCCCTTGCCATCACGGACTACCTTGGCGCTGGCCAGATGCGGATCATGGGTAAAGAACAGGCCACCCTCGCGCGCCAGCAAGCCCTCAAGAAGCGCCTGCTTCTCGTCTATCAATAACTCGGGATAGCGGTCATAGCCCATGGTAATCGGCACATGCACCCACGGTGCACCGGGAATCAGGTCTGCGGCAAACACCAGCGGCCCCTCTGCCGTCGGGATCTCGGTCAGCAGCATGCCCGGGGTGTGGCCATCAGAAAAATGAAAACGCCAGTTGGCTGGCAGGCAATCCGGCACCTTGCCATCGACCTCAAGCACGCGGCCCGATGCCTGCAGCAGGGTCAGCATGTCGGGGATAAAGGACGCACGGTCACGCGGATGGGGGTTCAGTGCACGCTGCCACGCCTCGCGCCCGACTACATAGTTCGCATTCGGGAACAGTAGCCGCGCCGGACCGCCATCCCAAGCGGCAAGCAGGCCGCCGGCATGATCGAAATGCAGGTGCGAAATCACCACCACATCAATGTCGGCATCCGACAAACCCAGTGCTGCCAGTTCGTCCAGCAACACATGCCCGGCTTCGACGACGCCATAGCGCTCGCGCAGTTCAGGTGCAAAGAAGGCGCCGATGCCGGTTTCCAGCAGAATGCGGCGCCCTGCCGTTTCGACCAGCAGGCAGCGGCAGGCCAGCGGTATGCGATTGAGCGCATCCGGTGTCAGATAGCGCGACCATAGCGCCCGCGGCGCATTGCCGAACATGGCACCACCATCGAGTTGCTGTGAGTTACCGTTAAGCGGAGTGAGCTTCATCTTGCATCCTGATCATCATGGGTCAGCCCATGATTATCCACGCCGCCACCGGCATGGCAATGCCTATCGCATATCCGGGTGCCGTCCGTGCATGGCAAGAAAAGTTAAAGTGCAGAATGGGCCGTATGCTTTTTGCATGGTACGATGACACACCACACCACTTATGGAATAGGCATGGTTCACGGAGAGATTCTACTGGTCGAGGACAGTCCGGCGGTCCTGCGTCCGCTGGTACGCATTATCGAGCAGATGGGCTACCGCACCCGTGTAGCCATGAGCCGCTCCCAGATGCGCAAGGAGCTGGCCAAGAGCGGAACCCTGCTCTCGGCAGTTCTCGATTACAGTCTGCCCGATGCACCCGATGGCGAAGCACTGCAGGATCTGCTGCAAGCCGGTATTCCTACCCTGATCCTGACCGCACGCAACGATACCGCCACCCGCGAAAAAATCCTGTCGTATCCGGTGGTGGACTACATCCCCAAAGACATGCCGGCAGCGCTGGAGTACGTCGCCATGCTGGTGCGCAGACTGGACCGCAACCGCCACCTTGCCGCGCTGGTCGTCGACGATTCGCGTACCGTACGCCAGCACCTCAAAGCCCTATTGGAGCGTTACCAGTTTCAGGTCATCCTCGCTGCCGATGCCGATGCAGCCAAATGCGAACTACAACGTCATCCCCATATCCGCTTAGCCCTGATAGACCATGATATGCCGGGCATGGATGGCGCCAATCTGACGGCAGAGATCCGGCGCAGCTTCGGCCGCGACCAACTGGCCATCATCGGCATCTCCGGCTCCTCCGATAGCTCCACGACCGCGCGTTTCATCAAGGCCGGAGCCGATGACTTTTTGCGCAAGCCTTTCAACCCGGAGGAGTTTTACTGCCGCATCACACGCAACATCGAATATCTGGAAAGTATCGAAGCACTGCTTCATGCCGCCCATGAAGATGCGTTGACCGGCCTGCCCAATCGCCGGGCCTTCTTTGCCCATGCCATGCGCCAGCATGGTGATTACGCCGTTGCCATGCTGGACATTGATCACTTCAAATCCATCAACGACCGTTGCGGGCACGCCGGCGGTGACGAGGCACTGGTGCAACTGGCGCAGCAACTGCGCAGCCACTTTCCCGACGAGATGGCGGCGCGGCTGGGAGGAGAAGAGTTCGCCATCATCCTGACTGGCGATACCCGGGTGCAACAGCAAAGACTGGAAAAATTCCGGCAGGCCGTCGCGAGCAGGCCACTGGATATTGCAGGGAAGAGCGTGGAGATGCACGTCAGCATCGGCCTGTCAGACTGCGCCCAACGCGAGACGGAAATCCTGCTGCATCAGGCCGACGAGCATCTGTATCTCGCCAAACAGGGCGGGCGCAACTGTCTGGTCACCCGCCGGCAACCGGAGATCGTGCCGGCAGGCTGAGCTTAAATGGCGTGCAGTACAAAGACCGGTTTTAAGTCCTGACCCAGCCAGCGATAGAGACGGCAGTCACTGCTACTGCAGCCGCCGCATCCCCCGCCACAGGCGGCACCACTGACCGCCACCTTGCCCTTGCGCATCCATAGCGCCAGCATCGGCTCCAACGCCGAGGCCGGCACCTGCATCAGCACAGACAGCTCGGACAGGCTCAACACGGCCCGGCTTTGCAATACTTCTTTCAGGCGGCTCAGCATGCACAGTCTCCGCCACAAGACTTGGCTTGTCCCCCGGAAATGACCGGCGGGGTGGCGCGGCCCAAACGACGCAGCAGCAAAAAGCCCAGCCCCAGAGCGGCCAGCACGCCGCTGATCCACAGCCCGCCCGCCAGTGGCGCCGTTGCCAGACGCGAGCCCTGATAGGTCAGCGTCGCGGCCGACCAGGCAATCACGAAGCACCACACCCCCACGCCCGCCATCCAGCGCCCGCCCGCCTCGCGGTAAACGGCTCCCAGTGCCGCGACACAAGGCGTATACAACAGGATGAACACCAGATAGGCCAGCGCGGCCGCACTATTGCCAAAGCGCATCTGCATCTGGCCGAAGGTGGTGCTGTCTACACCTTGTTCGGAGGCAATCGCCTCCTTGTCGGACAGATCCCCCACCGACAGACCCAGCGGATCGGTCAGCTTGCCGCCCAAGGCGGCCAGATTGTCGCCCACACTGGCGACCGCTTGTTGCAGGCCGGCAGCCATATCGTACACCGGCTCGTCTTCGTGGCCCGCGGCTGCACGGGCCAGACCGCCATAGAGCGCATCCAGCGTTCCCACCACCGCCTCTTTGGCAAAGATGCCGGTAAACAGACCGACAGTGGCCGGCCAGTTATCCTGAGTAATCCCCATCGGGGTAAACACCGGCGTCAGTATCCGTCCGGTCTCCGACAACACCGACCGCTCGCTGTTTTCATTGCCGAAGCTGCCATCGGTGCCCAGCGAGTTGAATAGCGACAACACCATCACCACGGCCACGATAGCCTTGCCGGCGCGTACGATAAAACTCTTCAGCCGCTGCCAGCTATGGATCAGCATCCCGCGCAGGGTAGGCAGGCGATAAGGCGGCAGCTCCATCACGAAGGGCGAAATCTCGCCACCGAGCAGGCTGTGCTTCATCGCAAGCCCGGTCAGCACCGCCACGGCGATACCCAAAAGATACAGCGCAAACACCACGTTCTGGCCGTTACTCGGGAAGAATACGGCGGCAAACATCACATACACCGGCAGACGCGCACCACAGGACATAAACGGCATCATCATGATCGCGGTCAGGCGGTCACGGGTGGAGTCCAGCGTGCGCGTACCCATGATCGCCGGCACATTGCAGCCGAAGCCGACCAGCATGGGCACGAAAGCCTTGCCCGGCAGGCCGACGGCGCGCATGGCCCTATCCACCACCATGGCCGCGCGCGCCAGATAGCCCGAGTCTTCCATGAAAGACAGGCACAGGAACATGGCGGCAATAACGGGGATAAAGGTCGATACGGTCTGGATGCCGCCGCCGATGCCGTGCGCCAGCACCGCCACCAGCCAGGCCGGGGCACCGAGATTGCCCAGCACATGGGCCGTGCCATCCACCAGCAGGGTGCCGGTTGCCAGATCAAAGAAATCGATAAATACCGCGCCGGCGTTGATCGCCAGCAAAAACATCAGATACATCGCCAGCAGGAATACCGGCAAGCCGGTCAGGCGCCCAAGCGCGAACTGGTCAAGCTTGGCTGTCAGCGTACGGCCGGCAATACGCACCCGGCTCAATACCCGTGCACACAGATCATCAATGGCACTGTAGCGCGCGCTGGCTAGGGCAATATCAGCGTCTTCCCCATCCAGATCCGGAATCAACTGCGCCGTACCGGCCAGTAACCGTGCCGACTGCTCGGCACGACTGATCCCGGGCTCGGCCTGTGCGCGCGCCTGCAACCAGTTTTCCAGTGCACCGGATAGCGTCGCCTCAGGCGTCGGGGTGATGGCATTGGCCGTGGCTTGCCCAATTGCGGCGACCAACTCGTTGATGCCCTTGCCGCGACTGGCGCTAATCGCCAATACCGGACAGCCCAGCGCCTGCTGCAGGGCCGGAATATCGATGCTGTAGCCACCCTGCTCCAGCGCGTCCATCATATTCAGCACCACCAGCATCGGGCGGCCCAGATCCAGCAACTGGAAAGTCAAAAACAGATTGCGCTGCAGGTTGGCGGCATCGACCACATTGACGATCAGCCCGTCGTGGCCGGCAAGTACATTATTGCGGGCAATGCGTTCATCTTCGGATACGCCCTCATCGCCGCCCTCTATCGAATAGGTGCCGGGCAGATCGATAATTTCCAGCGAACTGCCCCGCAGAACACCGCTTTTGCGCTCCACCGTCACGCCCGGCCAGTTGCCGACTTTTTGACGGGAACCGGTCAGCGCATTGAACAGCGTAGTCTTGCCGCAGTTGGGGTTGCCGATCAGGCTGATCGCGTTTAGCGGCATGGCAGCACCTCGACCCCGTCGGCTTCGGCGCGGCGCAGGCAGAGTGAAAAACCGCGCAGGCCCAGCTCTATCGGATCGCCAAATGGCGCGACCCGCACCACTTCGACCGTACAGCCGGGGGTCAGCCCCATGGCCAATAATTTGCGCCTAAAGGGCAGTGCCGCCGCCGACAGGCCACGCACAACCGCTTTTTGACCCGGAAGTAATTGACCCAGACTCACAGAAGACATGACAGCAGCACCGATATAAATGATAACGACTCGCATTATCACCCTATCGTACCGATTTAATCCAGCTATTTATCGGGAATCATTCTCATCTGTTTGACATTACAGGATCAAGGGACTGAAGCCCTTGGCCGCCACGGTGACGCTGGCGCCCACCACCAGACTTGCCGCCTCGCCCTCATCCAGCACCACATCGACAATCTGCCCGCCGACCAGCAAACTGGCGACGTCCACCACATCGACGCGGCGCAGCGCCAGAACCTGTGCGGCCAGATGGAAGCGCCCGCCTCCGCTTTGCGCCAGGAAAAGCTCGGCCGGCGTCCCCATGCCCGTCACCTGCCCCGCATCCAGCCGGATGACCTGCTGGGCCAGACGGAACACCTCGGCCAGATCATGACTGACCAGAACGGTAGACAAGGCAAAACACTGTTGCAGCGCCAGCAATTCAGCCTGCAGTTGTTCGCGCAAAACAGGGTCGAGCGCAGATAGCGGTTCGTCCAGCAGCAAGAGTCTGGGCTCGGCTGCCAGCGCCCGCGCCAGCGCCACCCGCTGTTGCTGGCCGCCGGATAGCGTGGCCGGCTTGCGGCAGGCCAGCGCAGCGAGCCCGGTCAGCGCCAGCAATTCGTCCACCCGACCCGGATTTTTGCGCCGCTGGGCAAACTCGAGATTGCCGCGCACGCTTAAGTGCGGAAACAGCGCATAGTCCTGAAACACCATGCCCACCTGCCGCGCCTGCGCGGGCAGACAAATGTTCTTGTCGCTGTCGAACCAGACCTCGCCCCCCACCACGATGCGGCCGGCATCGGGGCGGATCAGTCCGGCTAGTATTCGCAGCAAAGTCGTCTTGCCGGCGCCGGAAGCGCCAAACAATGCCATACGCTGCCCCGCCGCCCAGCGGCAGTCCACCCGCAGCCATGAGCCGCCTTGCGCACCGTCCAGCCGCTTTTCCACTGCAATTTCTATCATGCGGCCCTCGGCACGCGGCGGTTGAATAAATACACCGCCAGCAAAATGATAAAGCTCAGCACGAACAGCACGCCGGCGTAGACATTGGCCGCCGCGTAATTGAGGCTTTCGACTTCGTCGTAAATGGCAATGGACGCGACCTTGGTGACCCCCGGAATATTGCCGCCTATCATCAGCACCACCCCGAATTCGCCTACCGTATGGGCAAACGACCGCACCACCCCGGCCAGCAGCGAGCCCTTGATATTGGGCAACAGCACGGTAAACAGGGTATTGCTGCGTGAACGCCCCAGGGTATAGGCCGCATCGCGCAAGCTGTGCGGCAAGGCTGACAGGCCGGATTGCAGCGGATGCACCATAAACGGCAGGCTGAACAGCACCGAGCCCAGCACCAGACCTTCGAAGGTAAACACCAGCCGCAGATCAAAGCTCGCCAGTAGCCAGCCGCCCAGCGCGCTATTCGGACTGAAGGCCAGCAGCAGGTAAAAACCCAGCACCGAGGGCGGCAGCACCAAAGGCATACTGACCAGCGTTTCGGCCAGCGGTTTAAAGCGGCTCTGGCTTGTCGCCAGCCATGCCGCCAGCGGCACGCCGACCAGTAGCAGAATGCCGGTGGTGATGGCGGCCAGACGGAAAGTCAGCCATAAAGGACCCCAGTCCAGTTCAGTCCACATCAGCCAGCACCGTCAGTTCATTGGCCTTGATGAGCGCGACCACCGCATCGCCTTCGGACAGGGCCAACTCGTTAGCCCCGCCCCGGGTAATCAGGGTTTCCAGCATCAGGCCGGCACAATCCAGATACACGCGCGATAGCAAACGCCCGTGCTCCAGCCGCAACACGATGCCAGGCAGGCGGTTGCGCAGGCTGATGGCAGGCAAGGGCGGGCGCGCCAGCGATACTTCGGCCGCCTTGATCGCGACGCAGACCCGCTGCCCGTTCCCACCCGCTAGCGGCAAGCCGCTGGACAAGGCGGTCAGCTCGATGCCGTTATCCAGACGCAAATGGCTCAGGCTTAAACAGCCCTCGCGTTCACAATCGAGTAAGGTCGCGGCAAAGCGGTTCATGGTACGAGGTAGCCGTGTTGCTGCAGGATCTGCCGTGCCTCAGGCCCGGCCATATAGTCCGCCAGCTGGCGCGCTGCCTGCGGCTGCGCCTTAGCGCCATGGCGGGTAATCACCAGTGCCTGCGCGATAGGCTGGTACAGCTTGCGATCGAGTTCGACCCATTGCCCCTGCCCTGCCATCTGCCGCGACAACACCACCGATTTGGCAGTAAAGCCGGCATCGGCCGCCCGCGAGTGGATGTACTGGTTGGTCTGGGCAATACTCTCGCCCTGCACCAGCTTGGGCCGCAAGCGGGTATCCAGCTTGAGATGGCGCAACACCTTCATCGTTTCCCGGCCATAAGGCGCGACCTTGGGGTTGGCAAGCGCGATCTTGCCTGCCGCAGGCGACAGCAGGCTCTGCGGCCAGTTTTTCACATCGAAGCCCGGCTTGTTGGACCACAACACCAGCAGGCCATAGGCGTAGATGCGCGGTGCTTCGGCATGGCCGGAAGCGGCCAGCGCAGCGGGGTATTCGGTATCGGCGGACAGAAAGATATCGAACGGAGCACCATTCTGGATCTGGGCCGCAAACTTGCCGGAAGAGTTATAGACCGGCTGGATGACGATACCGGTCTTGGCACTAAAGCGCTGCGCCAGTTCGGCAAAGGTGTACTGCAGATTGGCGGCGACGGCGACCGTTAAAGCTTCGGCTGCGCGTGCGCTCAGCCCAAAGAACAACAGAACAGCAAACAGTAACAGACGGGGCATGCAGCACATCCTGACGGGTAATGCCTGCGAGTGTATCAAAACTACCCCAGTTATCGGTGGCGGCGCCGAAAGCACCGCGCCAATTCCCGGCCGAGTGAACAAATGCACACCCGCTACACCTAGAGAGCAATTGAAATCATACTATGGAAATCGTCAAGGTTGGCCGCAAGCTCGCCACCCGCCATACAAGGACACCAAACATGAAAAAACCTCTGATACTTGCCGTGCTGCTGCTCGCTTGCAGCAGCGTATTCGCCGGAAGCTGGGATGTACGCAAGGAAATCCGGGAAGGCGCGCATGAAGTCGGCCAGGCCAAGCGCGAGGGAGCACGCGAAGTATTGCAGGAACGACGGGAAGCCGCCCGCGACTACTATCAAGCCGATACGCCATGGGAAAAGCGCCAGGCCATCCGTGAAGGTGCTCGCGAAGTCCGTCAGGCCAAAGCCAGCGCCTACCGCGAAGTCCGCCAGGAAAAGCGCGAAGCGCGCCGTGAAATCCGCCGCGAGATCCGCAAGCACTAACATGACGCACCGGACGCAGACAAAAAATCGGGGGCAGCCTTTTAATGGCCGGCCCCCGATTTTTTTATCCCGCTACAGCTTATTCGCCAGCCTGCTTGCCTTCTTCGCGCGCAGCGCGGTTGGCGGCCTGGGCAGCAGCCAGATCGGCTTCTTTCTTGGCACGGACCACCGCAGCATCTGCCTCGCGCTGGGCTTGAGCCGCCTGGCGCTCGGCACGCAGCGCGGCCTTGGCCTCGGCTTCGGCTGCTTCCTTGGCTAAAGCTTCATCCCGCTCTTGCTGACGCTTGATATCGAGGTACTGCATGATGGCGTGGGTCAAGGGCTTGGTGCCCTCACCGGTCAGCGCCGAGATGGAGAATACGCGCGGCGTCGTCATATCGAACTCGTAGCTGTCGTCCGGCTTGGCCGATGTCCAGCCAAATGCCTCGAGGAAAGCCGATACGGTAGCCTCGCGCTCTTCTTCCGGCAACATGTCCAGCTTGTTCAGCACTAACCAGCGCGGCTTACTCAGCAACTCTTCATCGTATTTTTTCAGCTCTTCCACCAGCGCATGCGCTTCGCGCACCGGATCGACATCCGGGTCAAACGGTGCCACATCAACGATGTGCAGCAGAACACCGGTACGCTGCAAATGCTTGAGGAAGCGGTGTCCCAGACCTGCGCCGTCGGCCGCACCTTCGATCAGGCCCGGAATGTCGGCGATCACGAAGCTCTTGGTGTCCTGCATGCGCACCACACCCAGGTTAGGGTACAGGGTGGTAAACGGATAATCGGCAACCTTGGGCTTGGCGGCGGACACCGAGCGGATAAAGGTCGACTTGCCGGCATTAGGCATACCCAGCAGACCCACATCGGCCAGCACCTTCAGTTCCAGACGCAGCGAGCGTGCTTCGCCATCTTCGCCCGGTGTGCACTGGCGTGGCGCACGGTTGGTCGAACTCTTGAAGTGGATATTACCCAGACCGCCGGGGCCGCCCTTGGCGATACACAGGCGCTGGCCGTGATGGCTTAAGTCGGCAACGACTTGCTCGGTATCGGTGTCCATAATGATGGTACCGACCGGCATATGCAGCTCGATATCCGTACCGCCGGCGCCGTAGCAATCGGCACCACGGCCACGCTCGCCATGTTCGGCCAGGTATTTTTTAACAAAGCGGTATTCAACCAGCGTGTTTACGTTCTCGTCGGCCACGGCATAAATGCTGCCGCCTTTGCCGCCATCACCGCCATCCGGCCCGCCAAACGGGACAAATTTTTCGCGGCGAAAACTGGCCGCACCATTACCACCACGACCCGCTACGACTTCAATACGGGCTTCATCAATAAACTTCATCTTATCTTCCTTGCGCTGGGCGGTGAGGAGTCAGGTATCAAATGCCGCGTCGGCAGCGTCTCATACCTCACACCTCACAAAAAAGAAAAGCCCTATCGCAGGATAGGGCTTTCCAGACCGGAACGGCGATTACTCGGCGTCTGCACCGGTGTACGGAACAACATTTACTGTCTTGCGCTGCAGAGCACCTTTAATGGTGAACTCTACATAACCATCAACCTTGGCGAACAAGGTGTGGTCCTTACCCTGACCAACGTTATCACCAGCGTGGAACTTGGTACCGCGCTGACGCACGATGATAGAACCTGCTGGGATTAGTTCGCTACCGTAAACCTTAACGCCTAGACGTTTGGCTTCGGAGTCACGACCGTTGCGTACGCTACCGCCTGCTTTCTTGTGTGCCATGACTTAATGCTCCTTACTTCGAAATCTCGTCGATGCGGACTTCGGTGTAGTTCTGACGGTGACCTTGATGTTTCTGGTAGTGCTTACGACGGCGCATCTTGAAGATACGTACCTTGTCGCCACGGCCGTGAGCCATAACCGTAACCTTCACGGTGGCACCAGCAACCAGTGGAGCACCAATCACAACCTGTTCACCGTCAGCGACCATCAGCACTTCTTCAAGTACGATCTGGCTGTCGATGTCTGCAGGTATCTGTTCTATTTTGAGTTTTTGACCAACGGAAACTTTGTACTGTTTCCCGCCGGTTTTTATGACCGCATACCTTCGAATAGCTCCTAATTCAAAATCTTCCGTACACGAAGCGTGCGAAAGAGCACGGAATTCTACGCAAGTGCCTGAATCGTGTCAATTTTTTGCCCGCGCCGCCCCCTCATGCACAGGGCATGGCGGGAGCGCCGGCTTTTCTGTTAACATCGTGCACTCTTGGCCTGACGCATTCATAAATAAAATCATCGTGTCCAACCTTCTCTACAGAACCCTGATCGCCGACGACATGCTGGCAGTCGATCGCGTCATCCGTGAAAGCCTGCATTCGGATGTAGCCCTGATCCGCCAGATGTCCGAATACATCATCGGTGCCGGCGGCAAACGCATGCGCCCCGCGCTGACACTCTTGTCGGGCCTTGCCTGCGGCTATCGCGGCGAGCATCTGTACAAGCTGGCCGCGATGATAGAGTTCATCCACACCTCGACCCTGCTGCACGACGATGTTGTGGACGAATCCGACATGCGCCGCGGCCGCGAAACCGCCAATGCCCTGTTCGGCAACGCCGCCAGCGTGCTGGTCGGTGACTTCCTGTATACCCGTGCCTTCCAGATGATGGTTGGCACCGGCGACATGCGGGTACTGGAGGTCATGGCCGAGGCGACCAATATCATTGCCGAAGGCGAAGTACTGCAATTACTGAATATCGGTGAAACCGAAGTCAGTGAAGAACAGTATCTGCAGGTGATACGCTACAAAACCGCCAAGCTGTTCGAAGCGGCCGCACGCGTAGGCGCCATTATCGCCGGTGCCAGCGATGACACCATCCAAGCACTCGCCACTTACGGCATGCATCTGGGCACCGCCTTCCAGATTATCGACGATGTACTCGACTACACCGGTGACGCTACCACCATAGGCAAGAGCCTGGGTGACGACCTGGCGGAAGGCAAACCAACGCTACCGCTGATCTATACCATGCGCCACGGCACCCCCGAAGCAGCCGCTTTAGTACGCGATGCCATTGCCAATGCCAATCGCGACCATTTCCCGCAAGTGCTGTCTGCGGTACAATGCTGCGGCGCGCTGGATTATGCGACCGCCGAAGCCGAACGCGCGGCGGATGCAGCCATTACCGCGATAGCCGGTCTGCCGGAATCCGATGTCAAGGCTGCACTGATCGATCTGGCTTATCAGGCAGTACGCCGTCAGGCCTGAACCTTTTTAAGTCTCCGTAGTTAAATGGATATAACGGCCCCCTCCTAAGGGGCAGTTGTGGGTTCGATTCCCGCCGGGGGCACCAATAAGCAGTTCCGTAAGGTTCCAAGAAGCCCACCAAACCCGCACAGCACAAGGCTTTGCGGGTTTTTTGTTGTCCGTAATAGTGCGCTAACGTCCCATAGCAGCCGGCGCTTTTTGGGGGCATATCTGGGGGTATATAGCAAAGCCAGATATTTTGATGCCCCAAAACATCTCATATGGATTTTAAGATCAGCTCATTTATGAGAGATGATAAAAACACAGCCTGCCACGCAGGCCGCCCCTAAAAACGCCTTATAAACAAAGACCTGAAGTCGGCAGCACCACTCGCCAAAGCTGCAAAAATGCCTTATCAGGAGCAAACCTTGCCATTTTTTTTACAAAACCATTTGACCGGTCGGGGCAAGGTGCGTATAACTACTTCCGCAAGATCTTCAAGTAGTAG
>NZ_JBOFOO010000369.1:0-9736 GCF_051659485.1 Craterilacuibacter sp.
TGATCCGTCAAGGCACGCTGCTGCAAAAGGAAATGCCGATTCCGTTTGCCGATGGCCTGATGCATGACACCCTGTACTGGGTCTCGGGTTTTGTGCGTAGCGATGGGCGCACCGGCGGGCTGGTGGGGACTTTTGTCGATATCAGCGAGCGCAAACAAATGGAAGCCTCGCTGCTGCAGGCCAACGAGCGGCTGGCGCTGGCGCAGGAAGCGGGACGGGTCGGAGTGTTTGATCTGGATCTGGCGAGCGGCGTCAATTACTGGACGCCGCAGCTGGAAAAAATGTTCGGTCTGGCGCCGGGCGAGTTTGCCGGCACCCTGTCGGCGTGGCAGGCCTTGCTGCACCCGGATGACAGGGACGCCGCGCTGCGGCATTTTGCCCGTGCACTGAAGGGCGAGCACGACACCTTCGAGGATGACTGGCGCATCGTGCAGCCCTCGGGCGATGAGCGCTGGCTGCATGTGAATGCGCGCATTTTGCGTGACGATCACGGGATGCCGGTGCGTGCCATCGGCGTCAATGTCGATGTCAACGATCTGGTCAGCGCGCGCGAGGCCGCGCGCGAATCGGCCCGCGTCAAGGCGGATTTTCTGGCCAATATGAGCCACGAAATCCGTACCCCGATGAATGCCATCATCGGCATGACCCATCTGGCCTTGAGTACCGATCTTTCTGCCCGCCAGCGCGATTATCTGGACAAGATTGCGCTGTCCAGCCGCCACCTCTTGGGCATCATCAACGATATCCTCGATTTTTCCCGCGTCGAATCCGGCAAACTCACGCTGGAGGCGGTGCCGTTTGCCCTGTCGGCGGTGCTGGATAATGTGCGCAATCTGCTGGGCGAACGTGCCAGCAGCAAGCAGCTGGCGCTGCGCACCGAGGTGGCGGCCGATGTGCCGGCCATGCTGCTTGGCGACCCTTTGCGTCTGGGGCAAATCCTGATCAATTACACCGGCAATGCCATCAAGTTTACCGGGGCAGGCGAGGTGGTGATACGCGTGCAACTGGATGACGAAGAGGGTGACAAGGTCGCGCTACTGCTGTCGGTCACGGATACCGGCATCGGCTTGAGTCCGGACGAATGCGGGCGCTTGTTTCAGCCCTTCGAGCAAGCCGATGCCTCCACCACGCGCCAGTATGGCGGCACCGGTTTGGGCTTGGCCATTTCGCGCCGTCTGGCCGGCTTGATGGGGGGGGAGGTCGGGGTTGATAGCGAGCAAGGCAAGGGCAGCACCTTCTGGGCGCGGGTGTGGCTTGCACGTGCGCAGGAAGGTACGCAATTGTCGCAGCCCATCCCCGCGCCGGCAGGCGTGGGCCCTTTGCTTGCCGGCGCACGCATTTTGCTGGCGGAAGACAATGCACTTAACCAGCAGGTGGCATGCGAGCTATTGACGCACGCCGGTGCGGTAGTGGAGGTCGCGGAGGATGGGCAGGCGGCGCTGACGCTGGTGCAGCAAAAACCGTTCGATCTGGTGCTGATGGATATGCAGATGCCGGTGATGGACGGCCTGGCCGCTACCCGCGCCATCCGTGCCTTACCCGGCCTTGCGGCGCTGCCCATTCTGGCCATGACCGCCAGTGCCATGCCGGCAGACCGGGCGCTGTGCATCGCAGCCGGCATGAATGACCATATCGTCAAGCCGATTGAGCCTGCCATCTTGTATGCCACGCTGCAGCACTGGCTGGCGCTGGCCGCACCGCCTGCCTTGCCGCTTGCCGGTTTTGACGGGTTTTCACCGGCAGAGGGTTTGCGCCGCTGTGGCGGGCGGCCGGCGTTCTATCTGGATTTGCTGCGCGAGTTTGTTTCAACGCAAGCTGATGCCGCCCGCGCGGTCGCGCTTGATCTGTCGGCCGAGCCGGCCGCTGCCCGTTTGCGCGTACATAGCCTGCGTGGTGTGGCGGGAAATCTGGGGGCGACAGCGTTGCAAGATGCGGCGGCGGTGCTGGAAACCGCGCTTGGCGCAGGCAAGGGCGAGGAGGCGCTGGCGGGTTTTAGTGCGGCACTGGTGGCGTTGTGTACCCATCTGGCGACTGCATTGCCGGCCAAGCCCGCGCCGGAGCCCGCGCCTGCCGTGATGGATGAAGCCGCACTACGGATGACCGTGTCGCAGTTGCTGGCCTTGATCGATGGCAGTGAAGCGGCGGCAGGGGAACTGTTCGCGCGCGAAGAGCCGGCTTTGCGTAAGGTGCTGGGAGCGGGGCTTTCGCAGGTCGCGGCGGCGCTTGCCCGTTTTGATTTTGATGAGGCCGGTGAATTATTGCGCCGGCTGGCAGCTGCGCAGGGGCTGATGCCTTTAGGAGAGCAGGATGGAAATCATGGATAAGGGCATGCAGGATACGCGGCCGGTGGTGCTGGTGGTGGATGATATGCCGGACAATCTGCTGCTGATGGGCGAGCTGCTAAAAAATGATTACCGCGTCAAGCTCGCACCCAGTGGCGAGAAGGGCTTGCGCATCGCCAATAGTACGCCGCAGCCGCAGCTGGTGTTGCTGGACATCATGATGCCGGATATCGACGGCTATGAAGTCTGTACCCGGCTCAAGGCGGATGAGCGCACCCGTGATATTCCGGTGATTTTTCTCACCGCCTTGTCCCGGGAAGAAGACGAGACGCGCGGCTTTGCCTTGGGCGCGGTCGATTACATCACCAAGCCCATCAGCCCGCCTATCGTGCTGGCGCGGGTGGCGACCCATCTATTGCTCAAGGCCGCCGCCGATTTTTTGCGTGACCAGAATGCTTTTCTCGAGCAGGAGGTGAGGCGGCGTACGGACGAAGTACAGGCTATCCAGGATGTCACTATTCACGCCATGGCGAGCCTGGCCGAGACGCGCGACAATGAAACCGGCAGCCATATCCGCCGTACCCAGTTTTACGTCAAGGCGCTGGCGATCGAGCTTGCACGCGTACCGCGCTATGCAGCAACCCTGAGTGCGCACGCCATCGATGTACTGTTCAAGTCGGCCCCCTTGCACGATATCGGCAAGGTCGGCATTCCCGACGCCATCCTGCTCAAGCCCGACCGGCTGACGCCGCAAGAGTTTGCCATCATGCAGCAGCACACCACGCTGGGACGCGATGCCATCTTGCATGCCGAACAACTGCTGGGTATGCAAGTGCCTTTTCTTGAGTGCGCCAAGGACATCGCCTATTCGCATCAGGAAAAATGGGATGGCTCGGGCTATCCGCAGGGTTTGGCGGGCGAGGCCATCCCGCTGGCCGCAAGGCTGATGGCGCTGGCGGATGTCTACGATGCACTGATTAGCCGCCGCGTCTACAAGGCGGGGCTGCCGCATGCCATCGCGCGCGGCATTATCGTCAATGGCAGTGCGACCCACTTTGACCCGCAAGTGGTCGAGGCTTTTATTGGCTGCGAAGACGAGTTCCAGCGTATTGCCGAGCGCTTCGCCGATGTGGGCTAGGGTTTTGCTTACTGCATATAGGTAACGGCAGGATTTGCCTGTATCATCATCCGGTCTTTAATTCGGGAAAGGTTTATGCAGGCTTGGCCTGTGTGAATATGGCGCGTTTACCCTGTTGTCCTTGTGTTGCTGTGTGTCGCATTAGCTGTCTTCGTCTGTCTGCACGGAGGCTGATGTGGAATTCCTGATTCTGATTGGTCTGATTATTCTTAACGGCCTGTTTGCCATGAGCGAGATCGCGCTGGTCACGGCACGACGCTCCCGCCTGTCCGTATTGGCCTCGGAAGGGGATGCAGCCGCCAAAGTCGCGCTCAAACTGGGTGAAAACCCGACCCGATTTTTATCCACCATCCAGATCGGCATTACCTCTATCGGCATCCTCAACGGTATCGTTGGCGAGGCGGTATTGGCAGAGCCCTTGTCCATTTGGCTGCAGGCACTGGGCTTGCAGCAAGCGCCGGCGAGTATAGGCTCGACGGTGCTGGTGGTGATGGTGATTACCTATCTGTCCATCGTTGTCGGCGAACTGGTGCCCAAGCGTATCGGCCAGTTTGCCCCCGAAGCCATTGCGCGGCGGATTGCCCGCCCCATGCAGTTGCTGGCACTGGCGACCCGGCCTTTTGTGCATTTGCTGGCCTGGTCGACCGAGACCTTGCTGCGGCTGATGGGGGTGCGCGAACAAGCCAGCTCGGGCGTTACCGAAGAAGAAATCCAGACCATGCTGGACGAGGGCAGCGAGCAGGGCACTATCGATCAGCAGCAGCATGAAATGCTGCGCAATGTCTTCCGGCTCGATGACCGGCAACTGGGCTCGCTGATGATTCCACGCTCGGATGTGGTGTATCTGGATAGCAGCTTGCCTTTTGCCGACAACCTGCAGCGCCTGACGGACTCCGAGTACTCGCGCTTTCCGGTGTGTACCGGCAGTCTGGACAAGTTGCTGGGGGTGATCCACGCCAAACAGGCCTTGATGCTGACGCTGGATGGCGCTGAGCCCGATTTGCTGGGCCCGCTGCAGCCTTGCCTGTTCGTGCCCGAGACGCTGACCGGGATGGAACTACTGGAACAGTTCCGCGCCAATAGCATGCAAATGGCTTTTGTGGTCGACGAATATGGCGAAATAGAAGGCATTGTGACCCTGCACGACTTGCTGGAGGCAGTCACCGGCGAATTCGCCCCGCGCAGCGCCGACGATGCATGGGCACTGCAGCGTGCCGATGGCTCGTGGTTGCTGGACGGCACTATTCCTATCCCGGAAATGAAAGACCGGCTGTCGCTCAGGCTGCTGCCGGAAGAGGATAAGGGGCGCTATCACACCCTGTCCGGGATGCTGATGCTGCTATTGGGACGGGTGCCTAAAACGGGTGATATTGCCCACTGGCAAGGCTGGCAGTTCGAGGTGGTGGACATGGACGAGATGCGTATCGACAAAGTGCTGGCTACGCAGGAACCCGAGCCGCTTGTGGAAGAATAGCGGCGCGGGTTCACGCTTGAATGCCATCCCGGAGCCGGTTTGTAAAAAGTAGAAAGAGATGGCCGGTGTCTGCCCCAGCGTGTGCTGGGGCTTTCTTTTTTATTAATTCAGGCGTTATTCCGATGTAAAAAAACCAGTTAAATCACCATAAAATCCGAATAAACTGACTGGACACACAGCATGAATAAATACGCAATCAAGACTGAATTTTTCAGCGGGCTTACTGTTGCACTCGCTCTTGTTCCCGAGGCGATTGCCTTCGCATTGATTGCACAGGTTAGCCCTCTGACCGGCCTTTATGCGGCCTTCTTTCTCTGTCTTATTACGGCACTTTTTGGCGGTCGCCCCGGCATGATTTCAGGTGCGACTGGTGCGCTGGCCGTCGTCATGGTGAGCCTGGTGGTACAGCATGGCGTCGAGTATTTATTCGCCAGCGTGGTACTGATGGGCTTGTTGCAACTGACTTTCGGTGCACTGAAACTCGGGAAATTTATCCGTATGGTGCCCCATTCTGTGATGTTGGGTTTTGTGAATGGCCTGGCTATCGTGATCTTCCTCGCACAGTTCGGGCACTTTAGGACAGAGGGTGCATGGATGAATAGCCAGCAGCTGATGGTCATGGCCGGCCTGATTGCGCTTACGATGACCATCATCTACCTGCTGCCGAAAGTGTCCACTGCCATTCCATCTGCACTTGCCGCTATCTTGATAGTGGCAGGCTTGGTGGCCGCCGTTGGCATTGATACAAAAACCGTGGGCGACATGGGTTCTATTGCCGGTGGACTTCCGCTGTTCCACATTCCCCAAGTGCCGCTGACGCTGGAAACTTTGTACATCATCGCGCCTTACTCGCTGATCCTTGCTGCCATTGGCCTGATCGAGTCTTTGCTGACCCTGAATCTGGTGGACGAGATCACCAATACCCGTGGTCAGCCTAATCGTGAGTCATTGGCTCAAGGCGCTGCAAACGTAGTCGCCGGTTTTTTTGCCACCATGGGCGGCTGCGCGATGATTGGCCAGAGCATGATCAACATCGATAGCGGCGCACGCCAGCGCCTTTCCGGTGTTGTTGCGGCGGTGTTCTTGCTTGGCTTTATTTTGTTTTTGTCGCGCTGGATCGAAATGATTCCTGTCGCCGCGCTAGTGGGCTTGATGTTCGTGGTCGCAGAAAAAACTTTCGAATGGGGTAGTTTGCAGGCCCTGAAAAAGATTCCGCGTCAGGATGCCATCATTGTGATAGGGGTGACGGTCATCACGGTGATGACAGATCTGGCCATTGCGGTGCTGTGCGGCGTGATTTTCGCAGCCCTGGTCTTTGCTTGGCAGCAGGCCAAACAAATCAGTGTTCGTGCGCGTACGGATGAGCAGGGCTGGAAGGTTTACGAGCTGGAAGGCAGCTTGTTTTTCGCCTCTACCGCGAATTTTGCCGAACAGTTTTCCCCCAAAGAAGATCCGCAACATGTGGTGATTGAGTTCCGGAATGCGAAGGTTGTCGATCATTCTGCCGTTGAGGCGATTGATGCCCTGGCAACACGCTATCAACTGGAAGGAAAAATCTTGCATTTGCGTCATCTCAGCCCTGACTGCCTGGAGCTGCTGGATAAAGCAAAGGGTATGGTCGAGGTCAACGCTTACGAAGATCCGCATTACCACATTGCCGATAACAAACTAGGTTGATCAGGATGCGGTAGCTGCGGTGTGCCTGCCACTGGCGGCTGTCTTCTGGCCATCGCCGTCATGTTCGTGACGCTTGCCAGAATGCACCCACAGCAGCAAGGGGCTCAGGCCCTTGATGCGAGCAGGTCTGAGGCGCAGGCGAAGCCGGCGCTCGCTTCGCGCCACCATCGTGAAAACGATACGCAAGGTTTTTGCACCGGCGGGAACAATTCCGGCGCCGCGACGCAGTGGGCAAAGTTTGCCTGCCAGGGCAAGAGATGTGGCTCGGCAATGCTTTGGTAGGCGGCTACGGGCAGGGGGCCTGCGTGCAAATCGTGCAAAATCTCCGCGCCGCGATGAAGCCAGACATGGCGAAAATATGCACGCCAGCCCAGTTCGTACACGAACTTGTGCTGCATGGGGAGCGGGTGGCGTGCGTTGACCACGCGTAGGACATCATCCAGACCAAGCAAACCGTGCGTGATATAAGGCGACAGGCCGCTGACGTGCCCGTTTAGCGTGTTGCGTGTCCTTGCGTAAGCGTCAGGCTGGAAGGCATCAAGTCGCGCGTAGGCGGCAGCGAGCGTCGCTTCGAGCGGCACGTTCGCGTCGGGCGCGAGCGGGTGGTCCAGGCTGCCTGTGTGTGTTTCCTGCTTATGCCAGCGTGTCATGACCGACCTCGTGAAGGCGCAATGCGGCTGCGCGTTGACTGACTGCCTGCTTTTCCTCATCGCTCAGGCGGCCAAGATTCTTGATCTGCAGCGCCATACGCGGGTGGGCGGCGAATCTTTGTTCGTGGCGCAGCAGGAAGTCCCAATACAAGGTGGTGAAGGGGCAGGCAGCCTCGCCGGTTTTTTGCTCCGGGCGATAGCGGCAGGTCTTGCAGTAGGGACTCATGCGCTGGATGTACTTGCCGGTCGCAGCGTAGGGCTTGCTGGCCATCAGCCCGCCATCAGCGTACTGGCTCATGCCGAGGACGTTGGGCAGTTCGACCCACTCGACTGCGTCGACGTATACCGCCAGAAACCATGCGTGTATTTGCCGTGGCTGTACCCCCAGCAGCAGGGCGTACAGGCCGACTACCATCAGGCGCTGGATGTGGTTGGCGTAGCCGTGCGTCAGCGTCTGGCGGATCACGTCACGCAGGCAGGCAAAGTCGGTTGCGCCGTTCCAGTACCACGCGGGTAAATCCTGACCGGCATCAAGGGCGTTCAGGTCGGCGTAGGCCGGCATCTGCATCCAGTACACGCCGCGGACGTATTCGCGCCAGCCAAGGATCTGGCGGATAAAGCCTTCAACGCTGGCCAGCGGGGCTTGTCCGGCATGGTAGGCCTGTTCAGCGGCTGCAATCACTTCACGCGGGTCTAGGAGTTTCAGGTTGAGCGCGGCGGACAAATGGGCGTGGTAAAGCCAGGGTTCGTCTGGCCACATCGCATCCTGATACTGGCCAAAGAGCGGTAGCCGCGCGTTGACGAAGCTTTGCAGCGCTTGCAATGCCTGCACACGCGTGACCGGCCAGGCAAAGTGTTCAAGCGAGCCTGGCAGGTGGGCGAGTTGCTGCTCGATCAGCGTGATCACTTCGCGCGTGATCCGGTCGGGCGGTGTGCTGTAGCGGGCTGGATGCAGGTCTAGCCCCGCGGATGGAAGGGGGTTGCGGTTGTCCGTATCGAAGTTCCAGCGCCCGCCCAGCGGACGCGCCTCCTTGCTGTCTTCTTCCAGTAGCACGCGAAAGCGTTTGCGCTGTTCGCGGTAAAACGCCTCCATGCGTAGTGCCTTGCGCCCCCGCATGTGGTCGGCAAAATTGCCTTCACTAACCAGGAAATGGCGGTCCTCGCGCACCGTCAGCGGCAAGTTCATCGCCAGTGCGACGGCTCGGATCGCTTGCAGGACGCGCCACTCGCCAGGCTGGGTCATTACCAGTTGTACCGGTTGCAGGTGCTCAAGGTCGGCGGCAAGCTGGGTGTCGAGGCTGCCGGCGTTCCGGGGCGCATCCAGTTTTGTGTAGTGCAGTGCCCGGCCGGCTGCCTGCAGCTCGAGCGCAAAGTGGCGCATTGCCGAGAGAAACAGCGCGCTGCGCTGTTTGCTCGAGCCGTAGCGGGTCGACTCTTGGGTGACCTCCGCCATCCATACCGCATCAAGCGCAGGGTCGAAGCCGTCAAAGGCGGCGGCGTCGAGGTTTAGTTGGTCACCCAGTACGATGACGAGCGTGCGTAGTTTAGCCACGGGGTCCTTTCAGGCGCCGGCATGCATCCGAACAATAGCGGACTTCGTCCCAGTTCTTCGCCCAGCGCCGGCGCCAGCGCATCGGACGGCCACAGGCGGCGCAGAGCTTGTACGGCAGTGCCGCCGGCTGATGGTGATAGCGTGCGCCCGGCGATGCGGGTGTGGCAGTGTGCTTTTTGTTGGGCATGGCGAGCGTCGGGGAGCCTGCAAGGGCGGCCGGAGGGCGGCGGCCTCTACGGCAGTCTACACCGAATTTTCACGGCGATCCCTTGGGCATGGCAAATCCGTTCGGGCGGTGGAGTTGGCCGCCGATGAAAGATTGCCGTGCCCAAGGGCAGTGCGTCAGGTGCGAAAGCGCGAGACCGATTCCTGCAGGGTGGATGCCAGTCTATCCAGCTCGGCGACGGCCTTGACGGTGTGGCCAATGGCAATATCGTTTTCGCGTGCCCGCTCGGCGATGGTGTCGATATTGTGGGTCACCGCTGCGCTGCTCTGCTTTTGCTGTTCGGTGACCGCTGCGATCTGTTGCAGGCCATCGCTGACGTCGGCGACCGACGCCCGGGTGGCATCCAATACGGCAACGACCTGTTCGGTCGACTGGCGGCTGGCGGCCAGTCGCTGCAGGCTTTCATCCAGAGCATCGCGCACGGCGATTGTTTTCGGGCCCAGTGCGCTGGTGACGCGGTCTATCTGGCTTGCCGAAGTAGCCGATTTCTCCGCCAGCTTGCGTACTTCATCGGCAACGACGGCAAAGCCGCGGCCGGCTTCGCCGGCGCGTGCCGCTTCAATGGCGGCGTTAAGCGCCAACAGATTGGTCTGCTCGGCGATTTCGCGCACCTGGCGCGTCATGTCGGTGATTTCACCGGTGGATTGGATAAAGTCGTGCTCGGCTTCGGCCATCAGCCGGACCGCCGCTTCGACCTGTATGGCTTCTTCGCGCAGTTTGTTCAGACTCTGGCGGCC
>NZ_JBOFOO010000370.1:0-2265 GCF_051659485.1 Craterilacuibacter sp.
GCCGGGCTTTGCCCATGATGTGATCTGCCTGCACCGCTTCTAGACCGACAAGGATATTCCCATACGACAGACCACGTTTCTGCTCCCCGAAAATGAGATTCCGACCTACTGGTACAATAAGGTAGCCGATTTATCCTGCCGTTTGCCTTGGCTGGCAGATAGGCGTCAGGGCTGGCGCGCTAGCGTATTGATGCCTTGGGCGCGCGAGCGTGCCAGCGCCAGATCCAGGCGTGCCAGCAAGTGTTTGTGCGAGCTTTCTCCCTTGCGTAAAGATGTCAGGCCAACGCAGGCGGCTGCCGGGCGGTCTTCACCGGCAATCTTGAATTGCTGTTTGCTCAAGCCGGCAATCAGGCGGCGGGCGGCACGGGTTGCGCCCTGCATCTGGGTATGTGGCAACACCAGCAGCAGGCAGCCATCTGTGCGCCGGGCAATCAGGTCGCAATCGCGTGCGCTTTGCATGCACAGGCTGCCGGTCATGCGGCGGATGTAGCCTGCCGTGTCGGCATCCAGCTCTTGTTCGCGTGCTGGGATGCCTTCTATTGAAATTAGTAAAGCGGAAAGCGGATGGCCATAGCGGCTGGCGCGACCCACTTCGTGTGACAAGCCTGATAGTAGTGCCGGCATATCCAGTACGCCGCTTAGATAATCATCGGCATCTGTGATGCGTGGTTCGTGCTTGAGTTCCTTGGCCAGCTTGAGCACGCGGTCGCAGACCAGACGTTCGCTTTCCAGTAAACGACCCATCATCTGGCTTTCGCTGCGGTCAACGAAGCTGATGACCAGGATGGGGCGCATGAAGTCGACTTCCCTAATCGACAGGTGGGCGCTGAACTGGCGCCCGCCACTGGCACTGAGCATCAATTCTTCGTTGTACAGCATGCCTTGGCTGGATAAACGAGCCATCAATCCGGCTTCATCGGCCGGGTTGGCGAGATGTTGGAAAAAGGCTTGCCCGACCAATTCGCTGCGGGGCAAGCCCAGTAAGATGGCGGCCAACTGGTTGGCCGCAAATATTTTACCGTCAGCCTGCGTGATCAGTACCAGTGCGCCCTGAACCGTATCGATCAGGGATTGAAATGCACGTTCATCTGCCATCATGCTCAATTCCTCCTGTCATTTTGTAGTCTAGACTGTGTAGGGATCTTTGCAGAATAGGCATGAATTATGCTAATAGGAAGAAATAATGGGGGCTGCAGGTCGAATACTAAATATGGATAAATCATTGCTCTTTCCTCTTTTTGCCCAGTGGCCAGCGGACGAGCGCAAGCATCTGCTTGCGCAGGGGCGCGAGGTCGAATTTGCTGCAGGTTGTGAGGTTTTCTCCATGCAGCAAGTCGCAAGTGAAGTCTTGTTTGTCAGCCATGGACTGATGACGGCTTACTTGCCGGGAAAGCGTCCCGGGCGGCCATTCAATTACGGCTATATTGTGCCCGGCGATATTGTCGGTTTACATGGCTTGTTTGAGCCGCGTCCGTTCGGTGTCGCGGTGCAGGCGCTACGCGATACCCAAGGCTTCACCTTGCCGCTGGATGCACTGATAGAGGCGCTGGATGCGCGGCCACAAGTCTGGCGTGCCATCGCGTGCCTGATGACGCATTCTGTGCATCACCTGCTGGATTTCATCACCATGCTGGCCGAGCCTGATGGCTATAGCCGGCTCAAACGGGTGCTGGAAAGTCTGGAGAACCATGCGCGCGAGCATCCGGCCGCGCCCGGCCTGCGGTTGACGCAGCGCGAACTGGGCGAGCGCATAGGCCTGAGCCGTGAAATGGTGAATCGCATGCTCAAGGCTTTACGTACCGGTGGTTATATTGCATTGGATGATGCAGGGGGGGTCGTGATTGCCAAGGCACTGCCCGAGCGTTTTTGACCAAGTACGCGACAAGTCTCGGGGTTCCGCCCGAGGTCAAGAGCGCGGACGCCGCAGGCGTCCATTAATTTAGCAAATCCACTTGCGCCGTGTTTCGGCAAATCGGTATCGTGGTCACATGCAACGACTCCAAGCCTTTAAATACGAACTCATGCCCAATGGCGAACAGCAGCGCGACATGCGCCGCTTCGCCGGGGCGTGCCGCTTCGTGTTCAATCAAGGCTTGGCATTGCAGAAGGCTCGCCACGATCAGGGCGAGAAGAAACTGAGCTATGCCGCACTCTGTAAGGAACTGACCGCATGGCGTGGCTGCAAGGAAACGCCATGGCTGGCCGACGCGCCAGTCCATACCCAGCAGCAAAAACTCAAAGACCTCGACCGCGCCTATGGCAACT
>NZ_JBOFOO010000371.1:0-2649 GCF_051659485.1 Craterilacuibacter sp.
GACCACCGATCAATGGCTGGTGAATCATGACCCGGCTGTTGGCCAGGGCAAAACGCTTGCCCTTAGCACCCGCAGACAACAGGAAAGCACCCATACTGGCCGCTTGCCCGATGCAGAGCGTAGATACATCCGGCTTGATGAAATTCATCGTGTCGTAAATCGACATGCCCGACGTGATCGAACCACCCGGCGAGTTGATATAGAGATAGATATCCTTATCCGGATTCTCCGACTCTAGAAACAACAACTGAGCGACGACCAGATTGGCCGACTCGTCGTTTACGGGCCCCACCAGGAACACAATGCGCTCCTTGAGGAGGCGTGAGTAAATATCGTAGGCGCGCTCGCCGCGACCACTTTGCTCTACCACCATCGGTACCAGGCCTAAGGCCCGGGGATCCATCATCGACATTATTCGGCCTCTCTGGTCAATCATCATTAAGCGTTGTTGCCCATCAGCGCATCAAACGCGACTTCTTTTTCTACCACTTTTGCCTGTGCAAGTACAAATTCGACGACATTGTCTTCGAGTACCATCGAGGTTGGGCCTTCCATGCGCTCGGTATTTTCTTCATACCACTTAGCCACATCTTCAGGATGCTCGTAGCTGTCGGCAAACTCGGTGATCATCGCCTTGATCTGTTCCGGCTTGGCTTCCAGCTTATTGGCTTCAACCACCGCCGACAGGATCAGACCCAGAGCCACACGGCGCTCGGCCTGTGCAGTAAAGAGCTCGGCCGGGAAAGGCATGTCCTTGACCTTCATGCCGCGCTGTTCCAGATCGCTACGCGCCTGATCCATCAGACGGCCCACTTCCAGCTCAACCAGCGACTTAGGCAGATCAATCTGGGTTGCATCCAGCAGCGCCTGCATCACGTTTTCTTTAGTGCGGGCAGCCAGACGGCGCTTCACTTCACGTGCGACGTTCTTGCTGATTTCAGCACGCATTTTCTCCACGTCGCCATCGGCAATACCCAGAGCCTTGGCAAACTCGGCATCCACTTCAGGCAGTTGCGCTTCGGATACGTTTTTCACGGTAATCTCGAAGACGGCAGTCTTGCCGGCGACATCCTTGCCGTGGTAATCCTCAGGAAAAGCCACTTCAATAGACTTGGTTTCGCCTTCTTTCAAACCGGTCACACCCGTTTCAAAGTCAGCCAGCATCTGGCCCTGACCCAAAACAAAAGCATGGTTTTCAGCCGAACCGCCAGCGAACAATACGCCGTCGATAGAGCCTTTGAAGTCGATGATGACACGATCACCAGCGGCAGCTGCGCGGTCAACATAGTTGAAGCGGGTACGCTGTTTGCGCAGGATGTCGATAGTCTGCTCGATCTGCTCATCACCCACCGGCGTCACCGGCTTTTCGATTTCGGCTACGGTCAGATCACCAACCACAACTTCCGGGAACACTTCGAATACAGCGGAAAACTTGAAGCTTTCCAGATCGGTGCTTTCCTCGACCGCTTCAAAACGCGGATAACCGGCAATACGCTGTTTTTCCTGGGCAACGGCAACATAAAAGCTCTGCTGCACCTGTTCGCCGATCACTTCTTCACGAATCTGTGGGCCGTAATTGGCTTCAACGATTTTGAACGGAGCCTTGCCCGGGCGGAAACCCTGAATTTTGGCGCCACGGGCAGCACGCTTGAGACGCTCGGCTACCACGGCATTGATCTGGGTCATCGGCAGCGCAATCGTGATGCGACGCTCGAGGTTACTCAACGTTTCCAGCTGAACTTGCATGTTGAATCCTTGGACTATATACAGGGTTGGAGTGTACAGGGAACACAATGAAATAAGCCTGTTCATGATCAATAGCCAGTGCCTGTCGGCAGCCATCGAAACCCTGAACAATAATTTATCGCTATACTGCCCGCCTGCTGCAAAAGTTGGCCAGTATATCATGCCCTATCGGGAAGCTATAACTCGCATCCAGCCCACCCGAAGACGGGGCAAAACAAAACAAAAAAGCCCCGCAAACAGGCGGCTGCCGTTATTGCGGGGCTATCATGCATACAGCTTATACTGTATGCCCTATCTTGTGGTGCGAGGAAAGAGACTCGAACTCTCACAGGTCGCCCCGCTGGAACCTAAATCCAGTGCGTCTACCAATTCCGCCATCCTCGCCTGCCAGGCCAACCGCGCCAAAAGCAAGAGGTGCATCATACCGCACCCTGCGCCACCGGGCAAGGCAAGAACTCAATTTCCATCCACAATGGAAACCATTTACCATTAGTCATGTCAGACCCAAATCACACTGCAATACCCAAAGGAGAGAACACGTATGCAACAGAACTTTCAGACGACTTACCGCGCAAGCACCCAGGTAGGCTCAAGCCACAAGGTTCTGCGCAACACTTATGCGCTACTGGCGCTATCGATGATCCCGACCATCTTTGGTGCAGTCATCGGCACCAATATGAATTTTTCCTTCATGGCAGGCAGCCCCATCATGTCCAGCCTGATCATGATGGCGGTTCTTTACGGCCTGTTTTTTGCCGTTGAAAAAAACCGCGACAGCTCGATGGGCGTGGTACTGATGATGGTACTCACCCTGTTTATGGGCATACTGCTCGGCCCCTTGCTGCAAGTGGCGCTTAGCCTGAAAAACGGCGCCCAACTGGTGATGGTTGCCGGTGGCGCGAC
>NZ_JBOFOO010000372.1:0-2621 GCF_051659485.1 Craterilacuibacter sp.
GGGCTAGGCTAGGCACCGGTGCGAAGATGCCTTCAAAGGTCGATTGCCCCAGTACGATGGAAAGGGTAGTGATCAGGATGATGCTCAGGATGATGGCGCCGGGTACTTTGCGGTATTCCAGAGCCACAATCATGAAAAAGCCGAGAATGGCCAGCAGGGTGGTTGGGTTGTGGATATCACCCAGTGTAATCAGTGTGGCCGGATGGGCAGCAATCACACCGGCATTTTTCAGGCCGATGATCGCAAGGAACATACCGACACCGGCAGAGATGCCGAACTTGAGCGACTGCGGGATGGCATTGACCATCGCTTCGCGTACCTTGAACAGGCTGACGGCAAGAAAGACCAGACCGGACAGGAAGACGGCACCCAGTGCGGTTTCCCAGGGAACGCCCATGCCCTGCACCACGGTAAAGGTGAAGTAGGCATTCAGGCCCATGCCCGGCGCCAGTGCAATCGGGTAGTTGGCAACCAGTGCCATGATGCTGGTGCCTAGGGCTGCCGCCAGACAGGTTGCGACAAATACGGCGTTGATATCCATGCCGGTGGCCGACAGGATGGCAGGGTTGACCAGAACGATGTAGGCCATGGTCAGGAAGGTGGTAATTCCGGCGATGACTTCTGTTTTAACCGTGGTTCCGTGTTCTTTCAGTTTGAACAGGTTCTCTAGAACTTGCATCTTGTGCACCCCTGCGGCGTTTCAGTTTTTAAGAGCCGGCCATTTTATACGATTTATCATTAGGATAGTGGTGGAATCCTAAGTGATTCCCTTTAAAGATTACCCATGCTTGTGGTAACCTGAAATATTAGTTCAAGTTCGCAGGTGTCAGCTCATGAGTGTGTCGACCGGTAATATTTTCATCGTCGTCGCCCCTTCCGGGGCGGGCAAGACTTCGCTGGTGGCGGCATTGCTTAAGGCTGCGACTGATGTCGAGCTCTCGGTTTCCTTTACTACCCGCGCCCCGCGCGCCGGTGAAGTCGACGGTCAGCATTATCATTTTGTCTCGCGTGAGGCTTTTGAAGGCATGATTGCGGCGGGTGATTTTCTCGAGTACGCCGAGGTTTATGGCAACTATTACGGCACTAGCGCACGCTGGATCCGGTCGCGCATCGCTGCCGGACACGATATCCTGCTTGAGATAGATTGGCAGGGTGCACGTCAGGTGCGTAAAGTATTCCCTGAGGCTATTGGCATCTTTATTCTGCCGCCTAGTCTGGAGGTGCTTGCGAGTCGTTTGCGCGGTCGCGGGACCGATAGTACCGAAGTCGTAGATCGGCGTTTGGCGGAGGCTCGCGCCGAGATCGCGCTGCTTGGCGAGTATGACTACGCCGTCGTCAATGACGAGTTCGAGCTGGCATGCACCGATCTGCTGTCCGTTGTACGTGCCGTGCAGTTGCGTACGCCACGCCAGTGCCAGCGCTTGGCATCGGTGCTGACGCAAATGCAGGCTGCTAGCTGACGTAATTGGTCAAGCCGGCAAAATTACATCTAGTTCCCACCATTCTTGAAAGAGGTAAACCCCATGGCCCGTATTACCGTTGATGACTGCCTCGACCGTATCCAGAACCGTTTTGACCTGACGCTGGCCGCCGCATACCGTGCGCGCCAAGTTGCGTCCGGTGGTACGACTTTTGTCGAGCCCGGCCGCAATAAGCCGACTGTTGTTGCCTTGCGTGAAATTGCTGCCGGGCATGTCGGTCGCGAAATCCTGACCCGCAGCAAGGGCTGATTACCCCGGGTATATTTCAGTTATGCAGCTGGATAACGCGCCACTCATCGATTATCAGGCCATGATAGATACGGCCGCCTCGGCTCTGTTCGAGTCGGCCAGCGGCTATCTGAAGCCGGAAGATGTGCAGCTTTTGCGGCAGGCATTTGATGTCAGTCGCGAAGCGCACGAGGGGCAAACGCGTAAAAGCGGAGAGCCTTATATCACCCATCCGCTTGCCGTTGCCCAGATGCTGATTGATTGGCGTATGGATGCGCAGGGGGTGGCGGCTGCCTTATTGCATGATGTACTCGAAGACACCGGTGTTTCCAAATCCACGCTGACCGAGAAGTTTGGCAAGACGATTGCCGATCTGGTGGATGGCTTGTCCAAACTCGAGCGGCTGGAGTACCAGACCAAGGAAGATGCGCAAGCAGAAAACTTCCGCAAGATGGTGCTGGCGATGGCGCGCGACGTGCGCGTCATTATCGTCAAGCTGGCCGACCGTTCGCACAATATGCGTACGCTGGACTCGATGCGCGAAGACAAGCGCAAGCGCATCGCGCTGGAAACGCTGGAAATTTATGCCCCTATCGCCAACCGTATTGGTCTGAATACGGTTTACCGCGAGTTGCAGGATTTGGCATTCAAGCATCTGTATCCCACGCGTTACATGGTTCTGGCCAAGGCTGTGCGTGCCGCGCGAGGAAATCGGCGCGAGATCGTCAACAAGATTCTGGAATCTGTCAGTCAGCGCCTGGCCGAAAATAATATCGAGGCGACAATCAAGGGACGGGAAAAGAATCTCTATAGCATCTACAAGAAGATGCAGGAGAAAAACCTGTCCTTCTCCGAGGTGCTGGATATTTACGGTTTCCGTGTGGTCGTCAATGATATTCCCAGTTGCTATCT
>NZ_JBOFOO010000373.1:0-5183 GCF_051659485.1 Craterilacuibacter sp.
AAGGCGTGATGGGGATGTACTACGCGCGCCAGGATGGCGAGAGCGAAGTCGTCGCTGCGGCGATCGAAGGCCATTACCACCCGCGTTTTGCCGGTGACAGCCTGCCGCAAAGCGAGGTGGCAATGGCCGTGTCGCTAGCCGACAAGCTCGAGTCCATCGTTGGCATCTGGGGCATCGGCCTGATTCCGACCGGCGACAAAGACCCGTTCGCGCTACGCCGTGCAGCTTTGGGCGTGTTGCGTATGGTCATGGCGTCACCGCTGGATCTGCAAGCACTGATTGCCGATGCGGCAGCCAGCTTCCCGGCCGGCATGTTGTCGCCGACGACGGCCGACGAAGTGTTTGCCTTCAGCCTTGAGCGCCTCAAGCACTTGCTCGCCGCCGACTATAAGGGGGACGAGATCGACGCCGTGCTATCGCTGACGCCGACCCGTCTGGACGAAGTGCGTGCGGTACTGGCCGCCGTGGCCCAGTTCAAGACCCTGCCGGAAGCCGCCACGCTGGCGGCCGCCAACAAGCGGGTGAAGAACATCCTCAAGAAAGCCGAAGGCGGGATTGGCGCGGTCAATCCGGCGCTGTTTGCCGAAGAGGCCGAAAGTGCATTGTTTGCCGCTGTTGAGGCGCTGGCGCCACAAGTCGATGCCAAGTTCGCCGCACGCGACTTCGCCGGTGCCTTGGCACAATTGTCCAGCCTGAAAGCGCCGGTCGATGCCTTCTTCGATGGCGTGATGGTGATGGCGGACGATGCTGCCGTACGCGGCAACCGCATCGCTTTGCTTTCACGTCTGGCCGAGCTGTTTAACCGTGTAGCCGACATTTCCTTGTTGGCCGACTAAGGAGGCAGGGGTCAGGGAAGGGATGAGGGAGCTGGGACGCCGGTGTTGACCATCGGTGTTCCGATTCCCTGATCCCGGCTCCCTGATCCCCAACTATGAAACTCGTCATCCTCGATCGTGACGGCGTGATCAACCATGATCGCGACGATTTCGTTAAAAATACGCTGGAATGGATTCCGCTGGACAAGAGTCTGGAGGCGGTTGCCAACCTGACCCAGGCCGGCTGGCATGTGGTGGTGGCGACCAACCAGTCCGGTATCGGCCGCGGCTTGTTCGATGTGCATGCCCTTAATGCCATGCATGAAAAAATGCATCGCCTGATCAATCAGGCCGGTGGCCGTATCGATGCCGTATTTATCTGCCCGCATACCGCCAGCGATAAATGTAGCTGCCGCAAGCCCTTGCCGGGCATGGTGCATGATATTGCCGAGCGTTTTAATGTCAGGCTGGAGGGCTTGCCACTGATCGGGGACAGCTTGCGCGATCTGGAGGCGATTGCCGCTGTCGGTGGCCAGCCTATGCTGGTGCGTACCGGCAAGGGCGAAAAAACACTGGCCGCCGGCAATCTGCCGGCAGGTACACTGGTGTTCGATAATTTGTTCGAGGCGGCCACCCATCTGATCGCTGGCTGATGCCTGACGGAGACTATGCATGACTTTGGGTATTCTGATTCGTAACCTGATTTACTGGCTGGCTATCGTGGTACTGACGCCCTTGTGCTTTGCCGCGCTATTTGTTTGCGCCTGGCTGCCACGGCGTCGCCGCCATATTTTCGGCAAGTCGTGGGCGCTGATGCTGCTCTGGATTCTGGAGCATGTGATCGGCCTCAAGTACAAGGTGATCGGGCGCGAAAACATCCCGCTCGAGCCCGCCATTATCTGCTCCAAGCACCAGTCTGGCTGGGAGACGCTGGCTTTGCAGCAGCTGTTCCCGGACCAGATCTATGTCGCCAAGCGCGAGTTGCTGTGGGTGCCGTTCTTTGGTTGGGGCTTGTGGCTGATGAATGCGATCATGATCAACCGCTCCGATCGTGCCAATGCCAACCGCCGCATGCTGGAGCAGGGGCTGGCGCGCAAGCGCCAGGGCTTCTGGATTACGGTCTTTCCCGAGGGCACGCGCATTCGCCCCGGTATTGTCGGTAAATACCGCCCCGGTGCCGCTCGCATGTCCAAGCAACTGGCGATGCCGCTGGTGCCTGTTGCGCACAATGCCGGCGAATTCTGGCCGCGCAATGCTTTTATCAAGCATCCGGGCGAGATTACGCTGGTCATCGGCAAGCCGCTGTATCCGCAGGAAAATATTGGTGCAGAAGCGATGATGGCAGAGGCTGCGCAGTGGATAGAAGCGCGTCAGCGCGAGATTGGCGGTAGCGGGCCTTGTGCCCACCCGCAAGAAAAGCAGAAATATCGTGCTGACTCTCGCGTTGCCTGAGGGGGAGTTGCCGGTAATACTGTTGCGCCGTGTGCGCAAGAGTATCGCCTTGCGGGTTCGAGGCAATGCGCTGGAGGTGGTGGCGCATCCGCAAGTTCCGCTCGATTTTATCCGCCAGTTGCTGGCGCAGCGTCACGACTGGATACGTAGCCAGTGGCAATGCCAGCAAGCCTTGCTGGCTGCGCGCGCGCGCGGGCCGCAGAGTATATGGCTGATGGGGAGGGAACTGCCCGTGGTCTTTGCCGGCGGGGCTAGAGTCAGGCTGGTGTTCGCTGCCGAAGAGCTCAGGGTTTTCGGGCTGGCCGCCGATGGGGCGGTGGACGTCTTGCAGGCGGCCATGGCACGCGCACTTAAAGCGCGGGCCACGCTAGCTTATCCCGCCCGACTGGCGGCTTTTACGCCACGGCTGAGCCGTCAGCCAACAGGCTGGCAACTCTCTTCGGCGCGGTCCCGCTGGGGTTCCTGTACCGCAGTCGGCATGATACGGCTGAACTGGCGCCTGATTCAGGCCCCCCCCGAAGTGCTGGATTATGTGATGGCACACGAGTTGGCACACCTTGTTCATTTGAATCACTCGCCTGCGTTCTGGGCTGAAGTCTCCCGTATCTTGCCTGCATGGCAAACGGCGCGTGACTGGCTTAAAGCGTATGGCAATCAACTGTTCAACCTGGGTTGAGCAGTATCACTGTGGAGAAATATGATGCGTTTATTGCACACCATGTTGCGCGTTGGAAATCTGGAGCGCTCGCTGGCTTTTTATCAGGACGTGCTGGGGATGAAGTTGATCCGGCGCAGCGACTATCCTGAAGGCCGCTTCACGCTGGCTTTTGTCGGCTATGGTGATGAAGCAAACGACACCGTGCTGGAGTTGACCCATAACTGGGATACCCCATCCTATGCTTTGGGTGATGCTTTTGGTCATCTGGCGATTGAGGTTGACGATGCTTATGCCGCTTGTGATGCGGTACGCGCCAAGGGGGGTAAAGTCGTGCGTGAAGCCGGCCCGATGAAACATGGCACGACGGTGATTGCCTTTGTCGAGGATACGGATGGTTATAAGATCGAGTTTATCCAGAAGGGGTCGCAGTAATTTTTAGTTCCGCACTTTAATTGGGCGGATTAATCGGCGGGTCTGTTTATACAGGCTCGCCATCCAGGGAGTGATAATGATTAAAACCTTGCTTACAGCAGCGAGTCTTGCGCTGTTGCCGGCATTGGCACAGGCCGCCGACCTTGATGGTTCGACGCTGAGTCTGATTTGGGGATTACCGTTTGCCGGTATCCTGCTGTCGATTGCGCTGTTTCCGATTTTTGCACCGGGCTTCTGGCACCACCACTTTGGCAAGATTACCGCCATGTGGAGCGTATTGTTTTTGGTGCCGTTTATAGCCGTCTTCGGCTTTGGCATGGCGCTGTCCGTTGTCGTGCATGCCATGATTGCCGAATACATCCCGTTCATTATTCTGCTGTTTGCGCTTTATACCGTTTCGGGCGGCATTCTGATCTGGGGTAATCTGCATGGTTCACCCACGCTCAATACCAAGATTCTGGCGATTGGTACGCTATTGGCCTCTATCATGGGGACAACCGGCGCGGCCATGCTGTTGATTAGGCCCTTGCTGAAGGCGAACGATAACCGCAAGAGTAATGTGCATGTGGTGGTGTTCTTTATCTTCCTGGTTGCCAACGTCGGGGGGGGCTTAACGCCATTAGGTGATCCGCCACTATTCCTGGGCTTCCTGAAAGGTGTGACCTTTGGCTGGACTTTGCAGCATATGGCTTTGCCGGTATTGCTGACATCGCTGGCCCTGCTGGCTATTTTCTTTGCTGTCGACAGTTATTTCTTTGCCAAGGAAGGTGTATTGCCGGTTGATAAGACTAAGAAAAGTCCGATCAAGCTGCATGGCAAGTTTAATTTCTTCCTGCTGGCTGGGATTATCGGCGGTGTTTTGCTCTCCGGTTTCTGGAAGCCTGGCATTAGTTTTGACGTGATGGGGACGCATTGGGATCTGCAGAATATCGTGCGCGATGTGCTGTTGCTGATTTTTGCCGGGATATCTTTGTATTTCACGCCCAAACAAATTCGTGCCGGAAACGACTTTAACTGGGATCCTATCCTTGAGGTTGGCAAACTGTTTGCCGGTATCTTCGTGACGATTGCGCCGGTGATCGCCATTCTCAAGGCCGGTACCGAAGGCCATCTGGCACCCTTGGTACATATGGTGTCGGACAGTTCCGGCGCGCCGGTGAATACCATGTATTTCTGGATGACTGGCATCCTGTCCAGCTTCCTGGACAATGCACCAACCTATCTGGTGTTCTTCAACCTGGCGCATGGTGATGCACAAACCATGATGGGGCCGATGTCAGACACCTTGCTGGCGATCTCTATGGGTGCGGTATTTATGGGAGCCAATACCTATATCGGTAATGCGCCCAACTTTATGGTCAAGGCCATTGCCGAGCAGCGCGGTGTCAAAATGCCGAGCTTCTTTGGCTATATGGCATGGTCCATCTGTTTCCTGTTGCCGGTATTCGCCATCCTGACTCTGATATTCTTCTGAGAGGGATGAATTGGGCGGGCTTCTTGTTAAGAAGCCTGTCTGGTACAAACAAGAAAGCCGGACGAGCTTATAGCTTGTCCGGATTTTTTATGAAAACGAGAGACTTAAATAGGGGGCAGGGGAGAGGAATATCTGGTGCTGGCAGAAAAAAGACGATAAAAAAGCTATTGAGTAAAACTCAATAGCTTAAATATCTGTTGGTGCCCAAGAGAAGACTCGAACTTCCACACCCTTGCGGGCGCTAGGACCTGAACCTAGTGCGTCTACCAATTCCGCCACCTGGGCCTGCCAAACTAATTTTCTGCCAGCAAAATAACCTGCTGTTTATTGCGATGGTGCCCAAGAGAAGACT
>NZ_JBOFOO010000374.1:0-22635 GCF_051659485.1 Craterilacuibacter sp.
GTGGCGCCGGCGCGCTTGCCCGGTCATGAAACCGCGTTTGCCATGACGGTACACAAGAGCCAGGGTTCGGAGTTCGATCGCGTGTGGCTGGTGCTGCCCGCCCGCCCTTCGGCGCTGTTTTCGCGTGCGCTCTTATATACCGGCATCACCCGTGCCAGGCACCAGTGCCGGCTGATCGGGCCGCAGGCGGGATTGACGGCCGCCTGCAAGCTGCTTGCCGAGCGCGAATCGGGCTTGGGGGCAAGGCTGTGGCTTGACAATGCACAACATTCATATTGAATTTTTATGCATAATGCACGTTGATTTTTCATCAATGGAGAGAGTCCATGTTTGGACGCGCCACGCGTAAGGCCCTAGCAGAGGCAACAGTTTCGCTGCAGGACGAGAGACAACAGCGTCAGGCGCTACAGGACAGGCTGGAGCAGATCGAGCAGGAAAGGCGCGACTTGCTTGATGAATGTGCCGCCCTGCGCAAGCAGACACTGCAGGGACAAAGCGGTCGGCAGGGTTTTGGCGAATGCCAGCAAAGTCTGGTCGGGGTGCAGCAGTCGCTGGCAGATCTGGCCGGCGAGCTGGAGGGGGATAGAGTGCGTACCGGAGATACCGTATTGGCGCTGGAGAGCAGCCTGTCGTCGGTCTTCGATATGATAAAAAGCTTCAGGGCACTGGTGGATCAGCAGGTGGGCATTGCCGGCGACATCCGTAACTTGAACCAGCATACCGGCAAGATAGGCAGTTTTGTCGAGCTGATTCGCGATGTCGCCGACCAGACCAATTTGCTGGCGCTCAATGCTGCGATTGAGGCTGCGCGGGCCGGCGAAGCAGGGCGTGGCTTTGCCGTGGTCGCCGACGAGGTGCGCAAACTGGCCGAGCGGACCAGCCAGGCTACACGCGAAATAGGCTCGCTGGTGAGCTCGATCGACGAGAGTACCCGCTCGACCAGTGTGCGGGTCGAAGCAGCGGCGAGCGAGGCCGAGCAGCACCGCAATCAGGGGGAGACGACGGCAAACAATCTGCAGGAGTTGCTGACCCTGTCGCGGGCAATGCGCGACTCGATTGCGCAAGGCGCCAATATCTCTTTTCTGGAAGTCGCGCGTCTGGATCATGTGGTGTTCAAGCTGGGTATCTACCGCACCGTGCTGACCTGCGAAGCCACAGACGCCAAACCCGAGGCGCTGAGCGATCACCACCAGTGTCGTCTTGGCCATTGGTACGAACATGGGCGCGGGCGCGACGAGTTTTCGCGCTACCCGGCATTTCGCGAGCTCGCTGCACCGCACGAGCGCGTGCATGCGGCGGGCCGTCAGGCACTGGAGGCATTTAGATCGCAGAATGATACCGATGTGACGCGTCATCTGCTGGCGATGGAAGCGGCCAGCCGCGATGTGCTGGCATTGCTCAACCGTTTGGGCGTGGATGCCGAGCCCGAGAGCTACAAGGCGCGTCAGCGTGATGTTGAGTCTTTTTCAGTTCAATGTCATTAAATAAGGGTAGAATGGCGGCGTTTTGACACCTTGGGCTTATGCCATGTCTGCCGTTGCCGAATATCTTGCCCGTGTTGCCCTTCATGATTTGTCGGCCTTCGTGCCGCTGTGGATCGGGGGGCAGGTGCTGGGGGCGGTTAATCTGCAATGGCGGGAACGGCTGCTGTCCTGTCCATCCGGCCTGTTTGCGGAACAGGGGGACGGGCTGGCCTGCCGCCTGCAAGGCTCCGTGGCGGAGAATAGTGCCGCTTTGGATGCGGCGGCGCGGCGCTGGTGCGATACCGGCTGGCTGACCGGTTGGCGCGACGAGCGTTTTGCCTGTTATCAGCTTGATGGCCGTCTCCTGTTCGAGCTGGATCGCGCCGCCTTCCGTCCCTTGGGACTGACCAGCCATGCGGCGCATATCAACGGCTTGACCCGGCTTGGCTCGGGTGAAGTGCGGATGTGGGTCGGGCGGCGCAGCCCGCACAAATCGGTAGAGCCCAACCGTATGGACAATCTGGTCGGCGGCGGCGTCGCTGCCGGCGAGAGCGTGAAGGATGCCTGCCTGCGCGAGGGCTGGGAGGAGGCCGGGATTGCGGCCGGGCGGCTGTCGCCGCTGACCGTTGCCAGCCGTATTCTGGCCGAACGCCCGGTCGCGCGCGGCCTGCACCGCGAGTGGCTGCATGCCTTCGATCTGTGGCTGCCGGAAGGTGTGCTGCCGGCCAATCAGGATGGCGAAGTGGCCGAGCATGTCCTGTTGCCGCTGTCTGAAGTCGAGGCTTTGTTGCTGCAGGAGCGCTTTATGATCGATGCCGCACTGGTGGCTATCGATTGCCTGCTGCGTCTGGGCTACTGGCAGGATGACAGCCTGGCGCTGGCGGCTATTTTTAAGGGCCTGCGCCAGTTGCCTAATACTGCCGTTCAGGCCGAGGCTGCCTACGGCTGATGCCTTTTCTGGCCGGCTTTCTTGCCGGCCATTATTCTTGTTCTTCTTCCTGTTTATTCTCTTGCCGCCTGTTTTTCCGGTTTTTGTCTGTTCGATTCAGTAATGCTTGATTTGTATCAAAATTAGCAACTGCTTGCTTCTTTTATATTGAATTGGCTTATTGTGTGTTGTGCTGCCGCGAGGCTGGCCGACGCCTGAATATCCGGACAAATCAAAAACTCGATAAATAGGGGAATCAATGGCTGCTATCACCGAGACTGCACCGCCACAGGCGCAGAGCAAGGGCTTTCTCAACACCATAGAGCGGGTCGGCAACAAGTTGCCCGACATCACCATGCTGTTCCTGTACGCCTTGTTTGTGTGCTGGGGGCTGTCGTGGGCGCTATCCTTTATCAGTTTCGACTATCGTCATCCCCTGACCGGCGACGTGATTCAGGTCGTCAATATGCTGTCGCCGGACGAACTGACCACCTTCGTCACCGTGATGGTGAAAAACTTCATCAACTTTCCGCCGCTGGGCATCACCATCGTTGCCACGCTGGGCATCGGCATTGCCGAGGGCAGCGGTTTTATTCAGGTGCTGCTGAAGAAGCTGCTCAATATCACCCCGCAGGCCATCCTGACACCGGCGGTGGTGTTTATCGGCGTGGTCAGCCATATGGCCTCCGATTCGGCCTATGTGGTGCTGATGCCGGTGTCGGCGATGATGTTTTATGCCTGCGGCCGTCATCCGCTGGCCGGCATTGCTGCCGCCTTCGCCGGGCTGGCCGGCGGCTTTACCGCCAGCTATACGCCATCGACCATCGATCCCATCATGCAGGGCTTCACCCAAGGGGCGGCGCGCATCATCGACCCGGCCTACGACGTGAACGTGCTGTGCAATTACTTTGTCAGTCTGGGCGGTACTTTCGGCGTGATCGCCGTGTGCTGGTTCATTACCGACCGCATTGTCGAGCCACGCCTGAAAGCCTCGCTGCCGCTGAACAAGGAGCTGGATACCGCCAAGGATCAGAATCTGCGTTATGTCTCGCCCGAAGAGAGCAAGGCTTTTCGCTTGGCCGGCCTGACCATGCTGGCGCTGCTGGGCGCGCTGGCTTTGCTGCTATGGCCGGAAGATTCGCTGTGGCGTGCACCGGACGGCAGCCTCACCAGCCCGAAAGCGCCGGTGATGCAGGCCATCGTGCCGCTGCTGTTCTTGATGTTCTCTATTCCGGGGCTGGTGTATGGTTATGCGGTGAAGAAGTTCAAGAGCTCGAAGGATGTAACGGCGGCGATGGAAAACATCACCCGCTCGCTGATCTCGTTCATGGTGTTTGCCTTTTTCTGCGCCCAGTTTTTGTACGCGTTCGGCCGCTCCAATATCGGTACCCTGATCGCCATCTCCGGTGCCGATTTTCTGAAAACGCTGGCGATGCCGGCCGGCTTTACCGTATTCGGCATCATCCTGCTCACGGCCAGCCTTAACCTGATCATCACCTCGGCCTCGTCCAAATGGGCAATTCTGGCGCCGGTATTCGTGCCGATGCTGATGGCGGTGGGTATCTCGCCCGAGCTGACGCAGGCGGCGTTCCGTATCTCGGATTCGGCGGTCAATGTGTCCACGCCTATGTTCGCCTTTTATCCGCTGATCATCATGTATTGCCGCCAGTACTGTAAGGATGCCGGGGTCGGCACCCTGTGCTCGATGATGCTGCCCTACACCTTCGGCCTGCTGATTGTGCTTTCGGCCACGCTCTACCTGTTCTGGGGGCTGGGCATCCCGCTGGGTTTTGATAGCGGTTATGTCTATCCGCCAGTGCGTTAACACGCGTCTGGTTGTGCGTGATGGGTGATGGCCTCTGGCCTGGCCCATCACCCATTTTGTCTTGCAAGGATTCCCGATGAAACAGCAATTGCTCGAACGCTTCCTGCGCTATGTCGCCATCTCCAGCCAGAGCGATGCCTCTGCCACTACCGTCCCTTCCACGCCGGGCCAGCTGGAACTGGCGCGCCTGTTGGCATCCGAGCTGGAAAAACTGGGGCTGGAAGACGTGCATATCGACGCGCACGGCATCCTGACTGCACGCAAGCCGGGCACCGTAGCCGGCGCGCCGCGCATCGGCTTTGTCGCGCATCTGGACACCGTCGATGTCGGCATCTCGCCCGATATCTCCCCGCAACTGGTGGCGTTCGATGGCTCGGATATCTGCCTCAACCCGCGCCATGACATCTGGCTGCGCGTGGCCGAGCACCCGGAAATCCTGCCCTACATAGGCGACGAGATTCTGGTCAGTGATGGCAGCAGCGTGCTGGGGGCCGACGACAAGGCCGCCATCACCGTGGTGATGACGCTGTTGGCCAATCTGCCTGCCGCACACGGCGACATCGTGGTCGCCTTCGTGCCGGACGAGGAAATCGGCCTCAAGGGCGCCAAGCTGCTGGATTTAGCGCGTTTTCCGGTCGACTTTGCCTACACCATCGACTGCTGCGAGCAGGGCGAACTGGTGTATGAAACCTTTAACGCTGCCTCGGTCGAGATTGCCATCCACGGCATTACCGCGCACCCGATGTCGGCCAAGGGCGTGCTGGTCAATCCGATCCGCGTCGCACACGATCTGATCGCGCATTTTGACCGCACCGATACCCCCGAGCATACCGCTGGCCGCGACGGCTACTTCTGGGTGACCGACATACAGGCCAACCCGAACAAGGCGGTGCTGAAAATGGCGATCCGTGATTTTGACCAGACCGCGTTCGAGGCGCGCAAGCGCTATATCGGCGAGGTGGTGGCACTGGTGGCGGCGCGCCATCCGCGTGCACGTATCGAGTATCGGGTGAGCGATGTGTACGCCAATATCGCCCAGTCGCTGGGCGAGGACCGTAGCGCCATCGATCTGATCTACAAGGGCATGGCCGAGCTGGGCATCACGCCTAAAGTGATCGCGATGCGTGGCGGCACTGACGGCTCGGCCCTGTCGCCACGCGGCGTGTGCACGCCCAACTACTTCACCGGTGCGCACAACTTCCACTCGATCTACGAGTTCCTGCCGATGAAGTCATTTGAAAAGTCGTATGCATTGACGCGGCGCATTGTCGAACTGGCTGCTGCGCGCAGTTGAGCCTAGACGTTCAGCGACAGCCCTGCAGCTTGTGCCTGCAGGGCTGTTTTGCTTTATGTAGCGAGGGAAGGGCAGTGAGTACGCAGTGGCCGCAACTGTTCAGCCAGTTGTGGCGTCGGCTGTAGTTGGCCCTGTGCGTTCTCGAAGAGCCAGCCCTGCGCGACCAGCTTGGCGAGCTTGCGGCGCACGGTCTCGCGGGGAATGCCGGTGACCATCGCGATCGAGTGGCCGTTAGTCGCGCGTGGCATGTTGTCTGCCTGTTGGCAACTGCAGTGCACATGCGCCCACACTTCGAGCAGCACCAGCATCATGGTCAGGTCGCCGCCAGAGAATTGATATAGCTCGCGCAGCATCGGCAGTGTCTGCTGCGTGATCTGGCAGCCGGTGCGGACAGGGGCAGAGCACGGTATGGCGTCCATCCCTCCAACCTTTCGCGGCACCAAATTGCCCATTATGGGTTTTCCTGCAAGGTTAATATTGCTTATGCATACTATAGTTGCACTGCAGCATTGGCAATTAATTATTAAATCCAGTCGGTAATTGCTTAAATAATCAGAGGGAAATGTGATGGGGAGAGAGAATAATCGGGCCGCGCTATCCATGCGTGGCAAGCTCTACGCATTGATCGCGCTGGCGATTGCCGGCCTGCTCATGCTGAGTGCGATTGCGCTGTTTGCGCAGCGCAAGGTCATGCTTGAAGACCGGATCGACAAGGTGCGGACGTTGGTCGAGTCGACGGTCAGCATGGTCAGCCACTATGAAACGCTCGCCCGCGAGGGCAAGCTGCCACAGGCCGAGGCGCAGAAGCTTGCGCTCGCGGCGATCAGCGCGCAGCGCTTCGACAAGAACGAGTACTTCTACGTGCTGGATGACGCGTTCCGGATGATTGCCCACGGCGTCAACCCTAAGTTGCTGGGCAAGCCGATGGACGGGCTGCAGGATCCGGACGGCAGTGACTTGGGGCGCCTGTTCCGCGGGGCATCGGGCGCGGGGGGCGGGCTGGTTGAATACCGCTGGGTCAAGCCGGGTAGCGAGCAGCCCGTCGACAAGATCTCCTGGCTGGGGAAGACGCCGCAGTGGGGCTGGCAGGTGGTGACCGGCATCTACGTTGACGACATCGACGCGGCCTTCTGGCGCCAGTCCACACTGTTGCTTTCCGTGGTTGGCGTACTCGCCGTGCTGCTGCTGGGAGTGAGTACCCTGATTGTGCGTAGCCTGATCCGCGGGCTCGGTGGCGAGCCGGCTTACGCAATCGAAGTGGTGCGCCGGATTGCCGCCGGGCGCCTGAACGAGCCGGTAGTGCTTGCCAGTGGCGATCGCGACAGCCTGCTCGCATCTATCGTGCAGATGCAGCAGGGGTTGCGCGAGCTGATCGGCGAGGTTACTACTGCCACGACCCAGCTCTCATCGATGTCGGTGCAGATCGAAACCTTCGCCGGTGACAACGCGCAGCAGTCGCAGCAACAGAGCCAGGCGGCGGCGGCGATGGCTGCGGCGATCGAACAGCTGACCACCAGCATCCACCACATCTCCGATAGTGCGCAGCAGGCGCACGAACAATCGCAGTTGGCGGGAGAGGAGTCGCGCCAGAGCGGCGAGGTGATTACCCGCGCAGTCAGTGAAATGGAAATGATCAGCCACGAGGTATCGGCAGCGAGCACGACCATCGGTGAACTGGCCGACAAGACCGAGTCGATCCGCAGCATCATGGAGGTGATCCGCGACGTTGCCGACCAGACTAACCTGCTGGCGCTGAATGCCGCGATCGAGGCGGCGCGTGCCGGCGAGCAGGGCCGCGGCTTCGCGGTGGTGGCCGACGAGGTGAGGAAACTTGCCGAGCGCACCTCGGCGTCAACCCAGCAGATTGGGGCGATGCTGGGTGCGATCCAGATGGTGTCCGATGCATCGCGTGCGACGATCAAGCAAGCCGTCTCGCGTGCGGGCAACGGTGTCGCACTTGCCGGTCAAGGCGGCGAGGCGGTGGAACGCATCCGCCACAGCACGGCGGGGGTGGTCGGCGTGGTCAGAGATATCTCTCACGCGCTGGGTGAGCAGAGTGAGGCGAGTAACGAGATTGCCCGTCACGTCGAGCATATTTCGCAAGGCGCTGCGTCCGGCGCCGCCGTCGCCCAGCAGACAGCGGAAGCGACCGAGGCGCTCAACCGTCTGACCCAGACACTGCGCACATCGGTCAGCCGCTTCGAGCTGTAAGCCTTTACGCCAGACAGCAGGGCAGGCCGCGGGCCTGCCCTTATGGATACCTAGAGCATGCAGGCGCTGTCAGCGCGGTTGCGTTAATCGTCGCCGGTGTCGTGCATGCGGTGGCTGGCCGAAGCATCCAGATCCAGGCCATAAATCTGCTTAAGCTGGGCGATGGTCGCCAGTGTTTCCGGCGAAAAGGGCGCTTGCCCGTCAAAAGTATGCAGGATGATGCCTTCCAGCAGGTTACCCAGCGTCATGTCTTTTTGCTCGGCCAGCGCCTTCAATACCTTGACCAGCCTTTTTTCCAGCCTGACGCCGGTCTGGATGCGCTCGACCTTGATGCTTGCCATATCCGTCATGATGTTTCCTTTGTTTGGTATGTATGTACCAAGGTAACTCTGTGCGCGGGTGTTTGGCAAGTATGATATGTGCTTTTGTGCAACGAAAAATGGCAGCAGGAGCCCACAAATCCGCGTGGTATTGGCCGAGTGTGATCAACGGAAATAAGCGAAAAGTGCGTGCTGTCTGCCTGGGCGGGGTATCAGGTGTCAATCTGCAGATTTAGATGTGCCAAGGGCTTGCCATCGTGAGACGGCAAGCCCTTGATTATTCTGGTGCACCCGACAGGGATCGAACCTGTGACCTTCAGCTTCGGAAACTGACACTCTATCCAACTGAGCTACGGATGCGGTTACAGGGCGCGATAATAGCCCACTAATGGTCTACAGTCCAGCATGGTTTCCTTTCCATGTCGATGCGCATTGCGTATAATCGCCCAAATTGTAATTGTCATTTATCTTCATCAGGCGAGACCGTATGAGTAACGAAAACAAGATCGCTCCGGCACAAATTATCAAAGTGCTGCTGGGTATCATTGCCTTTGTCGTTGTGGTGATTTATCTACTGGCCAAGCTTGCAACCAGTGGATTTGACGTCAACGCCGAAGTCATGACCAAGGAAGCCGTTGCCGCTCGCCTGAAGCCGGTGGGTGAATCTGTTGCCGGCGATCCGCCGGGTTCGCGTACCGGCGAAGGTGTGTATACCACCCTGTGTGCATCCTGCCATGATGCCGGTCTGGCCGGTTCGCCCAGGTTTGGTGATGCCGCAGCCTGGGCGCCGCGTATTGGCAAGGGTGAGACCATGCTGTTTACCCACGCCATTGGCGGCTTTAACGCCATGCCGGCGCGCGGTGGCGGTGCGGATCTGACCGACGACGAAGTCAAGCGTGCGGTGGTGTATATGGTGAATAAGTCCGGCGGCAAGTTTGCCGAGCCGGCAGCCGGTGCTGCAGCGGGCGCGTCTGCTCCGGCTGGCGAAGTAGCCGCGGCAGATCCGGCCATCGTGGGCAAGAAGGTTTACGATGCCGCCTGTGTCGCCTGTCATGCAGCCGGCGTTGCCGGTGCACCGAAGTTCGGCGACAAGACCGCTTGGGCGCCGCGTATCGCCAAGGGCGAGGACGCACTGGTTGCCTCCGGTATCAAGGGGCTGAATGCGATGCCGCCCAAGGGCACCTTCGCCGGCCCGGATGCCGAATTCAAGGCCGCCGTGCTGTACATGGTCAATGCCGCCAAGTAATCTTGCGCTGATATAGTAAAAACGCCGCTGATGCGGCGTTTTTTTATGGGAAGCCCGAAAATCTGGACGGCTGCCTATATTCAGGGCCTTATTTTTTCTTCAGGTCCAGCATGGCCGATAGTCCGGCTAGCCGCGATTTGCCCTCGTTTTTGCTGACCACCGGTTCGGCGCCGGGGCGGCCGAAGTGGCGGATATCGTCGCCGTTGATTTCCTCGATAAAACGCGACGGGTCGACAAATTGCCAGTCACCGGCGCGTTTGCGCTTGACGCAGTAGCTGAGGGTCAGGCTCTTCTGGGCGCGGGTGATGCCGACATACATCAGTCGGCGCTCTTCCTCGACCATGCCGTTATCGACCGATTCGCTGTGCGGCAGGATGCCTTCCTCGCAGCCGATCAGAAACACGTGCGGGTATTCCAGTCCTTTGGAGGCATGCAGGGTCGACATCTTGACTGCATCTACATCGCCTTCGTCGCGGCCTTCCAGCATGGTGATCAGTGCGATGGTCTGCGATAGCTCGATCAAATTCTTGCCGTCGGCCTCGCCCTTTTTCGCCAGCCAGGCGACCAGTTCCAGCACGTTTTTCCACTTGGTTTCGGCGATGCGCGGGCTGTCTTCGCTATCGAACAGCCACACCTCGTAGCCGATGGCACCCAGCATCTCCATGACCAAGGGGCCTGCTTCTTCGCGCGTGGCGCGGTATTGCAGGGTATTGATGAAGTTGCAGAACTGCTCCAGCGGTGCCAGTTGTGCCGCCTGTATCTGTTGCTGGAAGCCGGTTTCCTGAGCGGCGGCAAACAGGCTGTTGTGGCGCTGGCCGGCCCAGGCGCCCAGCTTTTCCAGTGTGGCGGCGCCGACGCCGCGCTTGGGAGTGGTCAGCGCGCGGATAAAGGCCGGGTCGTCATTGGGGTTGGTGATCAGGCGCATATAGGACAGCACGTCCTTGATTTCGGGCTTGTCGAAGAAGCTTTGCCCGCCGGACATCTGGTAGGGGATCTTCTGGTTGCGCAGTGCCTGCTCGAAGATGCGTGCCTGATAGTTGCCGCGGTAGAGGATGGCGTAGTCCTTGAACTCGGTGCGGTTCTCGAATTTGTGTGCAATCAGGCGCTGCACCACGGTTTCGGCCTCGCTTTCTTCATCCTTGCACTGCACGACATGGATGGGCTCGCCTAGGCCCAGTTCGCTCCACAGTTTTTTTTCGAACAGCTTGGGGTTGTTGGCGATCACCGAGTTGGCTGCGCGCAGGATGCGTACGCTGGAGCGGTAGTTCTGCTCCAGTTTGATGATCTTGAGTTTGGGGAAATCATCCTGCAGCAGGCGCAGGTTTTCCATATTGGCACCACGCCAGGCGTAGATGCTCTGGTCGTCGTCGCCCACTGCGGTAAACATGCCGCGCGCGCCGGTCAGCAGTTTTACCATCTGATACTGGCAGGTGTTGGTGTCCTGATATTCGTCCAGTAGCAGATAGCGCAGTTTGGCCTGCCATTTGGCCAGCACTTCGGGGTGATGACGGAATAGTTCGACCGGCAGCCGGATCAGGTCGTCGAAGTCCATTGCCTGATAGGCGGTCAGCGTCGCCTGATACGACAGGTAGACGCGTGCGCATACCATTTCCCAATCGTTGGCGGCGGCGGTGATCATCTCGTCCGGGGTGATAAAGTTGTTTTTCCACAAGGAGATCTGGCTTTGTACCTTGCGTACCTCATCCTTGGCTGTGCTTTTCAATACGTCGGAGATGATCTTGCCGGCGTCGTACGAGTCGAGGATGGAAAACTGTGGCTTGTAGCCCAGATGCGGCGCTTCCTGACGCAGGATCTGCATCCCCAGCGAGTGGAAGGTCGATACCGTCAGGCCGCGCACTTCATCGCTTGTCATCAGCTTGCTGACGCGCTCCATCATTTCGCGCGCTGCCTTGTTGGTAAAGGTGATGGCGGCGATATTGCGCGCATTCATGCCGCCATGACGGATCAGATGGGCGATCTTGAAGGTAATCACCCGCGTCTTGCCCGAGCCGGCGCCGGCCAGTACCAGCAAGGGGCCGTCAAGATAGTGGATCGCTTCGCGCTGCGGCGTATTCAGTTGTGCGGACATGGGGCTTGGGCAATTCAGGCTAGAAAAACGGGTGGGAACGGCAAGGCAAGCTGCGCATTTTAGCATGCGGCCTTGCGGTATCATGCGCTACTGACGCAAGCCAAAAATTAAAAGGAATTCTATGGCGACCTATGCCATCGGTGACATTCAGGGCTGCTTTACGTCCTTGATGCAACTCTTGCAGCGGATAGAGTTCAATCCCGGACGCGATACCCTGTGGCTGACCGGGGATCTGGTCAACCGCGGCCCGGAGTCGCTGGCCGTGCTGCGCTGGGTCTACCAGCATCAGGATGTGGTGCAGATGGTACTGGGCAATCATGACCTGCATCTGCTGGCGGTGTCGGAAGGTTTCGGCAAGCTGGGGCGCAGCGATACCCTGATGGACATCCTCAATGCCGCCGACGGCAAGCTATTGCTGGACTGGCTGCGCTGCCAGCCGCTGATGGTCGAAGGGCAGGGCTATGCCATGGTGCATGCCGGGCTGATGCCGGCGTGGACCTTGCCGCGGGCTTTGGGCTTGGCGGCCGAGGTGGAGGCGGCTCTCGCCGGCAAGGATTTTCATGCCTTTCTGGGCAAGATGTACGGCAATAAGCCGTCGCGCTGGCGTGATGATCTCAAGGGCATGGACAGATTGCGCATGGTGGTCAATGCCATGACGCGCATGCGTTTCCTGACCCGCGACGGTGCGCTGGATTTTGCCTACAAGGGCGAGCGCCCGGATGCGCCGCCCGATCTGGTGCCGTGGTTTGAAGCAAAATCGCGCCAGAGCGCCGGTTCACCCCTTATCTTCGGTCACTGGTCGGCCCTGGGTCTGCATGTGAGCGACGACGTGATGGGCATCGATACCGGTTGCCTGTGGGGCGGCAGTCTTACTGCGTTACGGCTAGAGGACAGGCAGGTGTTTGCGCAGCCGTGTCCTGCGTATCGTCAGATAGATTGAGCCCGGACAGTATTTCACGCCGTGCCGCGGCAGACAGCTGGAAGCGGGTGGCCAGCGGCTCCGCGCCGGCTTGCAGTATCTGGCCGTAATGCAGCTCCACCACCAGTTTTTTCATGGCCAGCAGCCGTTTCAGAATCTGGCCGAAGGTATGGTCGCCGACATAGGAAATGGCAGCGGTCTGCTTGCCGTTCGCATCCAGGTAACGGATGGCAACCGGCTGTACCCGGCTTTTAGCCAGCAGGGCCGACTCGAACAGCGATGCCTTGAACGGCAATAGGCCGAAGCCATCCGAGGTCGTCCCTTCCGGAAATACCGACATGCAGCCGCCCTGGGTCAGCGCTTCTGCTAACTGGCCATTGATGCGGCTGGCGTCGCGCCGGTTACTGCGGTCGATAAACAGCGTACCGCCGTTTTTAGCCATGGTGCCGACGATGGGCCAGTCACCGATTTCTTTTTTCGCAACAAAACGCGACACCGTGCCGCTACTGAGCGCAATGATATCCAGCCACGAGACATGGTTGGCCACCAGCAGGGTGTTGGGCGGGTAGAAGCCCGGGTTGTTGCCGCTTATTTTCACTTCCACGCCGAAGATGGACAGCATCTTGCGCGCCCAGGCTCGGGTGATCACGGCACGCTCTGCGTTGGCTAGGTGTGGATAGCGTATGGCCAGAATATAAAAGCCGTGGGCGATATGGGTGCTCATGCGCACAAGGCGTGCGAGTCGGGTCAGGATGGACACTTTGGGGGTCGCTGTGGTCAAAATACTCGGGCTTTCAGGAACAATCACAGGCTCGCACTCTAGCACGGCTGGCAATGTGGACAAAAGAAGCTGCTGCGCTGGCCTTGCCGGATCTGGCGTATGACGCTGCCGCAGCGCAAGCAGGCCTGCTCGCTGCGGCCATAGACAAAATAGCTTTGCTGGAAATAGCCGGGCTTGCCGATGGCGTCGACAAAATCGCGCAAGGTGCTGCCGCCGGCGGCAATGGCGCGGGTGAGTACCGTCCTGATTTCAGCCGCCAGTCGCCCGCATTCTTCCGCTGTCAGGCTGCGGGCGCTGCGGGTCGGGGCGATGCCGGCATGAAACAATGCTTCATTGGCGTAGATATTGCCGACGCCGACCACGACATGGTTGTCCATGATGGTCAGCTTGATGGCGCTACCGCGCTTGCGCGTCGCATCAAACAGCACGCTGCCGTCAAAGGCATCCGATAGCGGTTCCGGGCCTAGCTTGGTGAGCAACGGGTGCAGCAGGACTGGGCCGTATTGCCACAGCACGGCACCGAAGCGGCGCGGATCGCGGTAACGCAGAATATGGCCGTTATCCAGCAGCAGGTCGATATGGTCATGTTTTTCGATGGGGGTGTCTGCGGTAACGAAGCGCAGGCTGCCCGACATGCCCAGATGGATGATCAGCGTGCCTTGTTCGCATTCGATCAGCAGGTATTTGGCACGCCGGCCTACGTCCAAGATGCGCTGGCCGCGCAATATGGCATCAAGATCGGGGGCGACAGGCCAGCGCAGGGCCGGATTGCGCACCACAATGGCGCTGATACGGGCGCCAGTGAGCTGATTCTGGATGCCGCGGCGCGTAGTTTCGACTTCTGGGAGTTCGGGCATGATGAATATCCGGATAAGGCCATGCTATTCTACGCGCTCACCCGGGAAATTGATCGAGCATGAAATCTCACTCTGCACTATTGCCGCTGTTTACCCTGCTAGCCCTGTCCGGCTGCGCCTCGTCGCGTCTGGCGGGTACTGGCACCCCTGCCGTGCCGGTGGCCGAGGCCGCACGCGTCGAGCCTGTCTTGCCGCTCCAACCGCTGTCGCCACAGATTTTTTACGGTGTCATCGTCAGCGAAATTGCGGCCCAGCGCGGTGGAGTTGGCGCTTCGGCGCAGACCTATCTGGAGCTGGCACGCGAAGCGCGCGATCCGCGCCTGGCGCAGCGTGCTGCCGAGTTTGCCATGCTGTCGGGCCAGATTGACGCCGCGACGCAGGCGCTGACCTTATGGGTCGAACTGGATCCGGCCTCCGATGCGGCACGCGAGCAGTTGTTTATCACGCTATTGCGTGCCGGCAAACTGGCACAAAGCCGGCCATTAATAGAAAGCGTGCTTGCCGCCCGTCCCGAGCGTGCGCCTGCGGTCTTTGTCCAGCTTGCGCGCCTCGCTTCGCGCCAGCCGGATAAGGCCGCGGCTTATCAGTTGATGCGCGGCCTGACTGCCCGCTATCCCGATTTGCCCGAGGCGCGCTTTGCCTTGCTGGCTGTTGCGGCCGAGGCGGGCGATCAGGCCACCATGCAACTGGAAATGGATACGCTGGCTAGGCTAGCCCCCAAGTGGGACTTGCCGGTGGCCTGGCAGGTTGATCGCCTGCGCCGTGATAAACCCGATGCCGCACTGGCCTTGCTGAAAAGCGAGTTGGCGCGCAGACCCGAGGCCGGGATGGAAATCAGTCTGGCCTATCCGCGGCTGCTGGTGAGTGTCAAACGCTTTGCCGAGGCGCGCGATGGTTTTGTCGAACTCTTGCAGCGTTATCCGGCACAGCCTGATGTGCTGTATGCGCTGGGCTTGCTGTCATTCCAGTTGCGCGAACTGGAGGCCGCAGTTCCCTATCTGGAGCGGGCGCTCAAGGCGGGGCATCCGGAGGCTGATTATCTGCGGCTGACACTGGGGCAGGTCAACCAGGAGCTTGAGCGCGAGGATGAGGCGCGGCGCTGGTATGGTGAAGTTGGAAGGGGTGAGCACTACCTGCCGGCACAAGTGCGTCTGGCGACGCTGGATGCGCAAGGCGGCAATGTGGTTGAAGTGCTGGCGCGCATGAGCGAAATGGGTAGCGGTCTGAAGGAAAAAACCCAGGTTGCGCTATTCCAGTCTCAGATTGCACGGCAGCAAGGGCGTCTGGATCTGGCCGAGTTGCATCTGAACCGGATGCTGGCCGCCGAACCCAAGACGCCCGAGCTTTTGTACGAGCGAGCCCTGGTGCTGGAGTTGCAGGGCAAGGCGTCCGAGGCTGAACGCGACCTTAAAGCGTATTTGCTGGAAAAGCCGGATGATGCTCAAGGGCTGAATGCGCTTGGCTACCTGCTGGCCAACCGCACCACGCGTTACCGCGAAGCGCTGGTTTTGATCGAGCGTGCGCACAAGGCCGATCCGGATAATGCGATGATTCTGGATAGTCTGGGCTGGGTTTATTTCAAACTGGGGCGCAATGCCGAGGCTGTGCGTTATCTGGAACAGGCCTATCAGGTTTTGCCCGACCCGGAAGTGGCCGCCCATCTGGGCGAGGCTTTGTGGAAGGCCGGGCGCAAGGATGAGGCACGCAAACTGTGGGCACCCATGCTGGAGCGCTATCCGCAGCATGAGGTGCTGCAGGAAACCGTTAAAAGGCTGGCGCCATGAGGGTGTCGCGTGCCGCCTTATTGCTAGCGAGCTTGCTGTTGGGTGCTTGCGCCACGCGCGAGCTGCCTTTTCAAGCCCCGCTTGAGGCTGTGCCCGTTGATGCGCCGTTTAATTTGTCCGGACGCCTGTCGGTCAAGGCGGCGGGCAAGGGGCAGTTGGCGCGTTTTGACTGGTCGCATGCGCCGGCGCGCGATGAGTTATCGGTGAACAGTCCGCTGGGGACGACGGTGGCCAGGGTGACGCGTGACGCCGATGGCGTGTTGCTGGTTGCCGATGGCAAGGTCTGGCGTGCCGCCGATGTAGAAATCCTGACCGAGCAGGTATTGGGCTGGCCGTTACCGCTGGCCAATCTGGCATGGTGGGTGCGTGGCCGCGCTGCGCCCGGTATTGCCCATGAATTTCTGGCCGATGGGGCCTTGCTGCAACAAGGCTGGACCATCCGTTTTACTTCCGATGAACCGGGTGCCCTCTATCCGCAGCGTATCGATCTAGTGCGTGACGATATTGCGCTGCGGGTGATCGCCAGTGACTGGCGTGCGCCTTCCTTAACTTTGCCTGCCATTTTGCCATGAACCAGAATTACCTTGCCTTTGCCGCACCTGCCAAACTCAACCTGTCCCTGCATATCGTCGGCAAGCGCGCCGATGGCTACCATCTGCTCGATACGGTGTTCCGCTTTATCGATTTTGCCGACACGATAGAACTGGCGGTACGCGACGATGGCGAGGTCGTGCTGGTCAATCCCTTGGCCGGCGTCTTGCCCGAACATGATCTGACGGTGCGTGCCGCCCGTTTGTTGCAGCAGCATAGCGGCACGCCGCTGGGGGTGAATATCCGCCTGACGAAACGTATTCCGATGGGCGGCGGCCTGGGTGGGGGCAGCTCGGATGCGGCGACTGTACTGATTGCGCTAAACCGCTTGTGGCAAACAGGATGCACGCGCGAGCAATTGATGGCTTTGGGATTAATGCTGGGCGCGGATGTGCCTGTTTTTATTTTTGGGCGCAATGCGCGGGCAACCGGAATTGGTGAAGAACTGAGTGAAATCAAGGCTGTGGATGCCTGGTATGTGGTCATTCACCCAGGAGTTAATGTGCCTACAGCCGAAGTTTTTAAAACTTTTTCACAAAAGGTGTTGACAGGGCAAGACGAGATCTCCATAATGCGAATCCTCAAATCAACACAGCAACAGCGAAACGCGCTGCAGCAAGTGGTTTGTGAGATGTACCCGGCGGTGAACGAGGCTGTGAGCGAGCTAAGTAAACATGGTTCACCGTTGATGACTGGATCCGGAAGTTGCGTATTTCTGGAGTGTCAGTCAGAAAGCCAGGCAAACAGAATTTTTACGACGTTGTCGAATCGGTTTGACGGGTTTGTTGCCAGAGGGTTAGGCCAGCACCCGTTATACGACAAGGTCTGAATCAGTTTTACTGGGGAGTCGCCAAGTGGTAAGGCACCGGATTTTGATTCCGGCATTCGTAGGTTCGATCCCTACCTCCCCAGCCATAAATCAAAAGCAAAAAAGCGAGTAAGTATTTCTTACTCGCTTTTTCTTTATCTTCAGCTCAGTGACAGGCGATTGGTGATGGCGGCTTACGACAGTTTGATGGTTTTTACCGGAACAGCAAATCCGGAACTCGCACAAAACGTGGTTAAACACCTCGATATTTCGATGGGACGGGCCGATGTCGGCAAGTTCAGCGATGGCGAGGTGGCGGTGGAACTGCTGGAGAACGTACGCGGTCGCGACGTTTTCATTCTGCAGTCCACCTGTGCGCCGACCAACGATAATCTGATGGAAATCCTCACCATGGCCGACGCGCTCAAGCGCGCTTCGGCCGGTCGCATTACCGCAGCCATTCCTTACTTCGGTTATGCCCGCCAGGATCGTCGTCCGCGTTCTGCCCGGGTGCCGATTACGGCCAAACTGGTTGCCAATATGCTGACCAGCGCCGGCATCGACCGGGTACTGACTGTCGACCTGCACGCCGACCAGATCCAGGGCTTCTTCGATATGCCGGTGGATAACGTCTACGCGACACCGGTGTTGCTGAAGGACATCCGTGCCCAGCGCATTGATGACCTGATCGTGGTGAGCCCGGACGTAGGTGGCGTGGTGCGTGCGCGTGCCGTTGCCAAGGCACTGAATACCGATCTGGCCATTATCGACAAGCGTCGCCCCAAGGCCAATGTGGCCGAGGTGATGAATATCATTGGTGATGTGTCGGGCCGTACCTGCCTGATCGTCGATGATATGATCGACACTGCCAACACCCTGTGCAAGGCGGCTTCCGCGCTGAAAGAGCGTGGTGCCCAGCGCGTGCTGGCCTATGCCACCCACGCCATTTTCTCCGGCCAGGCTGTGGAACGCATCAATAATTCGGACATCGACCAGGTTGTTGTCACCGACACCATTCCGCTCTCGGCTGCTGCCAAGGAAACGACGCGTATCCGCGTGGTCTCCATCGCCGGTCTGATCGCGGAAACGCTGCGTCGCATCAACAATGAAGAGTCGGTGTCCTACCTCTTTAATGAGGATCTGGTTTCGTCGGGCGCTTGCCTGCCGTAACGGCACGGCCACTGGTCGCGGTGGCGTGCTGCTTTTAACTTGAAATGAAGGAAACACCATGTCTTACGAACTGATTGCTGCCAAGCGCGAAGAGCTGGGTACGGGTGCGAGCCGCCGCCTGCGTCACGCTAGCAAGCTGCCTGCTGTTGTATACGGCGACAACAAAGATGCCGTATCCATCACCATGGATCACAACCCAATGTTCTACGCGTTGAAGCAAGAAGCTTTCCACGCCAGCGTAATCGATCTGGTGATCGACGGCGTTAAAGAACAGGTTCTGCTGCGTGACTTCAACATGCACCCGGTTAAGCCGATGGTGATGCATGCTGACTTCCAGCGCGTAAACCCGAACGAAAAAGTGCACGTTAAAGTGTCCCTGCACTTCGTAGGCGCCGACACCTGCCCAGCAGTCAAGCTGCACAGCGGCCGTATCAGCCACGTGACCACCGAAGTTGAAGTGTGCGCGTTGCCAGCCAACCTGCCTACGCACCTCGACGTTGACCTGTCGGCTATGATCGCCGGCCAGATCGTTCACCTGTCCGATCTGAAACTGCCAGAAGGCGTTGAACTCGCGGCTCTGCTGCGTGGCAAAAATGCAACCGTTGCTTCGGCTACCGGTGTTATCGTCGAATAATTCGGCGTGTAACAAATCAGGCTCGCTGCGTTCCTTTCGGGACCGCAGCGGGCTTTTTTATTGGGCAAAGGCCGTTTCCCTGCCTGATTGGAATATGCGATGTCAGCAATTCGCCTGATTGTCGGTCTTGGCAACCCCGGGGCCGAATATGAAAAAACCCGCCATAATGCCGGCTTCTGGCTGGTAGACGAACTGGCATGGAAGCTTAAGGCGCCGCAGCTTGGCCCCGAAGGCAAGTTTTTTGGCGAGGCCAGCCGGGTCAAGCTGGATGGCGAAGACCTGTGGCTGCTCAAGCCGATGACCTATATGAACCTGTCCGGCCAGTCGGTCGGCGCCCTGGCGCGTTTTTACAAGATCGCACCGGAAGAGGTGCTGGTCGTGCATGACGAGCTTGACCTTGATCCCGGCGTCGCCAAACTCAAACAGGGCGGTGGTCATGGTGGTCATAATGGCCTGAAGGATATTATCGCCAAGCTGGGTACGCCCAATTTTTGGCGCTTGCGTATCGGTATTGGCCACCCCGGTGATCGCGCCGAGGTGGTCAACTTCGTTCTGAAAAAGCCGCGCGCCGAAGAGCAGCAAGTGATTGATGATGCCATTGGCCGGGCGCTGGCCATCCTGCCGCAGGCCATTGCCGGCGACATGCCCGGCGCGATGAAGTTGCTGCATACTGTAGCCAAAGCGTGAGTCACCGCTCAGGCACACACTACTGAATCATACGAGTAAAGGAATTCCCATGAGTCTGCAATGCGGCATCGTCGGCCTGCCCAACGTCGGCAAGTCCACCCTATTTAATGCACTGACCAAGGCCGGTATCGAAGCGGCCAACTACCCGTTCTGTACCATCGAACCCAACGTCGGCATCGTTGAAGTACCCGACCAGCGTCTGGCTGCGCTGGCCAAGATCATCAATCCGCAAAAAATCCAGCCTGCCATCGTTGAATTCGTCGATATCGCCGGTCTGGTTGCCGGTGCGTCCAAGGGTGAGGGCCTGGGTAACCAGTTCCTGGCCAATATCCGTGAAACCGATGCCATCGTGAACGTGGTGCGCTGCTTTGACGACGACAATGTGATTCACGTCGCCGGTAAGGTCGACCCGATCGCTGACTTGGAAACCATCGGTATCGAGCTGGCGCTGGCCGATATGTCGGCGGTGGAAAAAGCCATCGTACGCGAAAGCAAGAAGGGCCGCTCCGGCGACAAGGATGCGCAAAAGCTGGTCGCCTTGCTGGAAAAGCTGCTGCCGCACCTGAACGAAGGCAAGCCGGTACGCGCTTTCAAGCTGGATGATGAAGAAAAGGCCATGCTTAAGCCCTTGTGCCTGTTGACCATCAAGCCGGCGATGTATGTGGCCAACGTGGCCGAAGACGGTTTCGAGAACAATCCGCATCTGGACAAGCTCAAGGCGCTGGCCGATGCAGAAGGCGCGCCCGTCGTGGCCGTCTGTGCGGCGATCGAATCCGAAATCGCCGATCTGGATGATGAAGACAAGGCTGAATTCCTTGCCGACATGGGCCTGCAAGAGCCGGGTCTGGATAGGCTGATCCGGGGTGCTTATAAGCTCTTGGGCCTGCAGACCTACTTTACTGCCGGGGTGAAAGAAGTTCGCGCCTGGACCATCCATGTGGGCGATACCGCGCCACAGGCTGCCGGTGTGATTCACACCGATTTCGAGCGCGGTTTTATTCGCGCCCAGACCATCGCCTACGATGACTTCATCAGCTATGGTGGCGAAGCCAAGGCTAAGGAAGCCGGCAAGATGCGTGCTGAAGGCAAGGAATATGTAGTGCAGGATGGTGACGTGCTGAACTTCCTGTTCAACGTCTAATTTTACTCCGCACGACTACAGCCCGGCAGCTCATCCTTGCCGGGCTATTTTCATTTAAAGGAGTGGTGATGGCTATCAGTTGGCTGGCTGTACTCAAGAGTGTGCCGTGGGCAGATGTAGTCAGCAATGCACCGGTGATTGCCGAGGGGGCAAAAAAGCTATGGAAAAAAACCGTAGCCAAAACACCGCCCCCGGTGGCTGAAGTAGTCGTATCGCCAGTGGATGCGGTGCCTGAGCATGATCAGGCGATGGTACAGCGTGATGCGCGTCTGGCCGCGCTGGAAAGTACCGTGGCCGACTTGCAGCAGCAGATGCTGGCCTCATCCGAACTGATCACGGCCTTGGCCGGGCAGAATAACCAGTTGGTGCAGCGTATTGATCTCTTGCGCCGGCGTGCGTTATGGGTCGGCATGGTATTGGCTGGCAGCATTGTGTTGCTGGCAGTCGCTGTTTTTTAGATAGTGAATATTTGCGACTCGGATATATAAAATATACTTAATATGTATGTGGGGCTGGAGTAAAAGAAGCAGGCTTGTTATAGTTCGTATCGGTTTATTGATACCATGCCAAATAACAAAAGGTTATAACGATATGAAGAAGAGCCTGCCCCTTATTGCCCTGCTGTTGTTGGGTTCCCATGCCTTTGCCGCCGATCTGCTGGACACGGTCAAGCAGCGCGGCACGCTGATTATTGCGCTGGAAGGGACATACCCGCCATTCAACTTCAAGGACAAGCAGCAGCAACTGACCGGTTTCGAGGTCGAACTGGGTAACGAGATTGCCAAGCGCCTGAAAGTGAAACCGCAGTTTGTGACCGGAGAGTGGAGCGGCTTGTTGGCCGGCTTGTCATCGGGCAAGTTCGATGTGGTGATGAACCAGGTTTCGATTACCGATGCACGCAAGAAAGTTTTCGATTTCAGCCAGCCCTATACCGTGTCCAGTGCGCAGCTGATTGTCCGCAAGAACGAAGCGCGCAAGCTCTCGACGCCGGATGAGCTCAAGGGCAAGAAGATAGGGGTAGGGCAGGGCAGTAATTATGCCGATCTGGCCAAGGGTATGGCCGGGGTCGAAGTGAAGACCTATCCGGGGGCGCCGGAATATCTGCAGGATCTGGCCAGTGGCCGTGTGGATGCCGCGCTGAACGACAGCCTGCTGATTCCGTTTGCGATCAAGGAGTCACGTCTGCCGGTTAAAGCCGGTGCGCCTGTCGGCGGCCTGACCCAGATGGGCATTCCGTTTGCACGCAATAATCCGGCATTCAAGGCGGCGCTGGACAAGACCCTGTCTGCGATGCAGGCCGATGGTACCTTGGGCAAGATCTCGTTCAAGTGGTTTGGTACCGACGTATCCAAGGCACCGCAAGCCCGTTAACCGGTTCATCCGGCCGGTTTGCCCATGCATGGCAGGCGAGGCCGGGTATTGGGCGCCCCGCATACGCGGGGCGTTCTGTTTTAAGCGTGCATCGGCGCGCTGGAGGATGTAGTCATGGAGTGGCTGGAACTATTGGAGCTGGCGTTGCCGGTGATGCTCAAGGGCGCCTGGTATACGCTGCTGTTTGCACTGGCCAGCATGGTGTTGGGTCTGATGCTGGGTTTTTCCGTCGCGCTGATCCGCGTGGCCCGCTTGCCGGTATTGAGCCAGATCGCCGCGGTCTATGTGAGCGCCATGCGTGGCACGCCGCTGCTGGTGCAGATTTTCGTCATCTATTACGGCCTGCCCGGTATCGGTATCGAGTTTGATCCGGTCACAGCCGGCATTCTGGCCTTGACGCTGAATGTGTCGGCCTATCTGTCCGAGAGTATGCGCGGCGCTATTGTCGGCGTGAGTCAGGGCCAGTGGCAGGCGGCGCAGTCGCTGGGTTTTGGCTGGTGGCAGAGCATGCGCTAC
>NZ_JBOFOO010000375.1:0-2034 GCF_051659485.1 Craterilacuibacter sp.
TCAAGATGCATGCCGTAACCCACCATCACAGCCACACGCGTCACGGTGGGTTACGCCGCCATTCCCTCGCGCCGCTTCGCTTGCCGCGCTCGGTCAGCGGCTAACCCACCCACCCAACATCCAGCACCAGCATCAATCCACCAGCCGCCCGTCCACCAGCCGGATCTGCCGGTCGCAGGTATCGGCCAGGCGGGCGTCGTGGGTGACGACGAGGAAGGTGACACCGTCTTCGCGGTTGATTTCGCGCATCAGCGCGAAGGCCTCGGCTGCGGTCTGGGTGTCGAGGTTGCCGGTGGGCTCGTCGGCCAGCACCAGCCGCGGGCGCGCCATCAGTGCGCGCACGATGGCCACCCGCTGCTGCTGTCCACCGGACAGTTGCACCGGCATTTTGTAACTGTGTTCGGCCAGCCCCACCCGCGCCAGCAGCATGGCGGCTCTGGCCTTATCATCAGCATTCACCGCGCCTTTGCCGGCGAACACCGGCATCATCACGTTTTCCAGTGCCGTAAACGCCGGCAGCAGATGGTGAAACTGGAAGATAAAACCCAGATAAAGATTGCGTAGCCGGGTGCGCGCCGCATCGCTAAGCCCCACTGCGGTTTCGCCGGCAATCATCAGCTCGCCCGAACTGGGCTGCTCCAGCAGGCCCATGATATTGAGCAAGGTGGACTTGCCCGAGCCGGACGGGCCGATCAGGGCGGAGAATTCACCTTCGGCAAGCCCCAGGTTGATGCCGTGCAGCACCTCGACCAGCGGTGCCTTGCCGCCGCCATAACTGCGGCGAATGTCCTTCAGTTGTAAGACCTCAGCCACGAATTGCCTCCACCGGGTCCAGCATCGCCGCGCGCCGTGCCGGTGCCCATGCCGCCAATACACCGGCCAGCGTTGCAATGATGGCCGTGATGATAAACAGTGATGGCGTGACCACCACCGGGAACAAGGGTGTGCCGTCGCTATTGAGTGCCAGCTTGGTAAAACCCTTGGCCAGCAGCGCGCCCAGTACCGAGCCACCGAGCGAGCCCACCAGCCCGTAGATCGCGCCTTGCAGCAGGAAGACGGCGCGTATCCGGCTGGCAGGCGTGCCCATGGCGCGCAGGATGCCGATTTCGCGCTGCTTTTGCACCACCGACACCACCAGTACGCTGGCAATACCCAGCGCCACCGCCAGCGTGACGAACACCTTGATCATATTGCTGGACGCGCTCTGGCTGCGTAGTGCCGTCACCAGCTGGGTATTGGTTTCCTGCCAGCTATCGGCCTCCAGCGCAGTGCGCGCCGAGGCGGCTGCCGCAATAGTTTCGGCCTGAAACAGATCGGTGGTTTTGATATAGATGTCGCTAACATCGCGCCGGTAACCGAGCAAGGACTGCGCGCTTCTAAGCGGCAGCAGCACCCAGCGCCGCGACAGATCCTTCAGCCCGAAATCCAGCACCGCCGTCACCAGAAAACTGTCGGCACTGCCGGTCGCCGATACCAGGCGCAGGCGGTCGCCCGGCTTCAGGCCCAGCTCGCGCGCCAGCTCCGAACCTATCATCACCGCACCGCTATCCAGACGCAGTTGCCCGGCCTTGAGCTTGCTTTGTAGCGGTACGATCTTCAGGTAATCGGCCAGCTCCACGCCCATCAGCACCACCGATTTCCTGACCCCGCCCTTGAGTGCGAAGCCCGGCCCGCTGGCCATCACTGCCGCCGCTTCCACACCGGGCAAGGCGCGGGTCGCGGCCAGTGCGCCGGCCCAGTTTGCTATGGTGTTTTCGCGCTGGGTACGCGTCTCCACCTCGCTCATCAGCTCGCCCGCCGGCGCGGCGATCAGGCGGCGGTTCACGTCTTCACGCGGCTTGAGCACGATATGCGCCTGCGTCGACAGCGTCTTGTCGATGATATTGCTTTGCAGACCGTTCACAATGGCGGTGATATACACCACCACCGCCACGCCTATGGTCACGCCGGCGAGAATCAGCACCGTCTGGAAGCGCCCTTCGCGCATCAGCCGCCACGCCACCGTCCAGATAAAAGCCATCAGCCCTGCTCCTT
>NZ_JBOFOO010000376.1:0-4195 GCF_051659485.1 Craterilacuibacter sp.
AATTTGCGCATTTTGCCCGAGGCGTAAGCCACGACTTCTACGCCATTTTCCAAACGCACTTTAAAACGCGTATCCGGCATGACGTCAACAACGACGCCCTGTAGTTCCAACAGTTCTTCTTTAGCCATAAACCTATCTCCGATAGCCCCCCATCTGATTGCGGGCGTCCGTTCTACAACAATGCTCTGACTGCCCCCTCATTAACACTCCAGCACTGCCTCTTTAAGATGAGAGGCCGGCGGGATTGTCCGTCGGGATATGCCGGTTTCGGCAGATATTCGTTGCGGGAAACGAGGCGAGAATGAGGCGGGCGGAACCCGAATGAATCCGGGCGAACGCTCTCAGCCAACGGGCAGCACAGCTTTCCAACGCGCAGTATACCTGATAACGGCAAACAAAACCCTTGCCTGATGGCAAAAGCACACTACCCGGCTCACTCTAGCCTTCGCCCTGCCGCCACGCCACGCTAAACCAGCCGCCGCACAAGCCGGCAAGCGATGCGCTGCAAACGCGATTTACGCTGCGCGATGATGCTACGCCATGCCTTGTACAGCGGTCCGGCCTTAGCCAGAGACTGCCGAAAATTTTCCAGATCGTTGAATTCCCCCAGCAGTAGCTGCAAGGGGCGCAGCGCCTCGCTCCGCCTGCGGGAATGCGGCTCCATCACCGCCGCAAACTGCTCACACCAAAGCCGGTAACGCTTGATGGCCAGCCGTGCCGCATGCCAGTGCAGCACTTTGCCACTTTTCAGCGCACGCTGCAGACAGTGCTGCACCCGCTGGTTCAAGCGCCTGGCGTGACGGCGTACCCGCTTGCGCTGCCTGTACTTATCCGGGCTAGCTTCCGTATCCGCCAGCAAGGCCATTAACATGGCCAGTGCAGCTTGCAGCGAAGGTTGCAGCGACAGGAGCAACACGCTGCGCTCGCACTGCAAATCGCTTATCCATTGATGGCGAATAGCGACAAGCGCGGCAGGGTGATGTGCCGACAAGGTTGGCAGCAAGCCCAGCCCGACTTCAAGCTCGCGCGCGCTGCTACTCATGCGGTAACACGCAGCCAATTGGCAACGGATCGCATCCGCCAGCGGCTTGCCACGAAAAAAACATAATAGGGTACGCAGTGCCCTGAGTCCGAGGCGCAACGTATGTACGGCCTCGTCCCGCTCGGGGCTATCGGGGCCGGCCAAGGCCTGCTCCGCATTCAGGATGCGGGCTGCTTGCCAGGCTACGCCGTGAGCAAAATGCTGTTTTTCCATAGCCGCCTCCAGACAGACTCAGCCACCAGCATAAGCGCATTTATCCCAATATGCTGCAACCCCACTGCCAAAAAAAAAGCGGCGCATCGCTGATGCACCGCTTTTTTTGGCAATAAAACGCTTACTTCCAGTTGTTCGGCAGCTTGTAACCTGCGTACTTCTTCTGCGCCCACGCCTTGAATTCCGGCGAATTGTAGGCTGCAATCACATCCTTGGCCCATGGTTTGGCGGCGTCGGCGCTCTTGACCACACCCCAGTTGACATAGGCGTAGCTCTTTTCCTGATACACGGCTTCAGTCAGCTTGATGCCGGAACTGGTCGCATAATTGCCATTGATCACGGCAAAATCGACATCGCTACGGGCGCGCGGCAACTGGGCGGCTTCCAGCGGAATGATTTTCACCTGTTTGATATTGCTGGCAATATCGCGCTCGGAGGCAGTCAGCGGATTCACACCCGGCTTGAGCGTCACCCAGCCAAGGTCTGCGAGCATCACCAGCGCACGGGCAAAATTGGACGGATCGTTAGGTGCGGCCACCGTACTGCCCGGCTTGACGTCTTTCAAGGTCTTGAGCTTGCCCGGATAGATGCCCAAAGGTGCGGTCGGCACCTGGAACACCGGCGTCAGGCTCAGCTTGTGCTCCTTGCTGAACGAATCCAGGTACGGCTTGTGCTGGAATACGTTCACATCGAGCGAGCCTTCGGCAAGGCCGAGGTTGGGACGCACATAATCGGTAAACTCGACCAGCTTGACGCTGTAGCCCTGCTTTTCCAGTTGCGGCTTGATGCTGAGCTTGACCATATCGCCGAAGTCGCCCACGGTGGTACCGATCACGATACTCTTCTTGGCCGGATCGGCAGCAACAGCAGCGCCAGCAAAGCTCAGGCCGACTGCGGCCACGATCAGGGATTTGATAAATATTCTGCGCATTTTGTTTCTCCTTGGTATGTATGCTTGATGAACGGTTTAACGCTTGTCCAGTCTTGCCGCCAGACGGTTACCGGCAAACTGGATGATCTGCACCACGACGACCAGCAACAGCACCATGGCCAGCATGACTTCAGTCTGGAAACGGTAGTAGCCATAACGGATCGCCAAATCCCCTATTCCACCACCGCCAACCACGCCGGCAACGGCGGAATAACTGAGAAAACTGATGGTTAGTATGGTCAGGCTGGCAACCAGACCGGCACTGGCTTCGCGCAGCAAGACCTTGAAGATGATTTCCAGGGGGCTCGCGCCCATCGCTTCGGCCGCCTCTAGCACACCGCGCGGCACTTCGCGCAAAGTCTGCTCCACCAGCCGGGCAAAATAGGGAATGGCGGCAAAAGACAGCGGCACGGCGGCGGCGATCGGGCCTATGGTCGAGCCGACAATCAGCCGGGTCAGCGGCACCAGCGACACCATTAGAATGATAAAGGGGAAGGAGCGCACCAGATTGACCAGCCAGCCCAGAATCCCGCACACCCAGCGGTTGGCCAGAATCTGCCCCGGCTGCGACAAATACAGCCATATCCCTAATGGCCCACCCAGCAACACCGCGGCAGACAGGCCAATGCCCAGCATCAGCGCAGTTTCCAGACAGGCTTGCCAAATTTCCGGCGCCAGCAATACCAGATTGGACAGTGCTTCGGTAAACGTAATCGCGTCCATTATGCAGCCTCCAGCATATCGCGCGCGGCAAGCGAAACCGCATCCAGCTCGCCATCGCGAATCGCCATGATTTCGACAATATTGCCGGCCTCCAGCAAGGCGGCACGCTGGCAGATGGAACGCACCACGCCCATTTCGTGGGTCACGATCACGATAGTCACACCGAAGCGCGCATTGATATCGGCCAGACACTGCAACACGCTCTGCGTGGTTTTCGGGTCCAGTGCCGAGGTAGGCTCATCGGCCAGAATCACCTTGGGGCGCGGCGCTAATGCACGGGCAATGCCCACGCGCTGCTTTTGCCCGCCCGAAAGCTGGGCCGGATAGTGTTCGGCGCGGTCGGCAAGCCCCACGACCTCCAGACATTCGTTGACGCGAACCGCAATATCGGCACGACGCCAGCCGGCAATCTCCAGCGGAAAAGCAATATTTTCAGCGACGGTACGGTTGGCCAGCAGATTGAACTGCTGAAAAACCATCCCGATATTCTGGCGGGCACGGCGCAAGTCGCGCGCCGACAAGCCGGTCAGATCCTGCCCGTCAACCAGTACAGCACCGGCATCAGGGCGCTCCAGCAGGTTGATCAGGCGCAGCAAAGTCGACTTGCCGGCCCCGGAAAAACCGATCAGGCCGAACACTTCCCCGGCGGCAATGGACAGCGTGGTCGCGCGCACCGCGTCGAACCAGCCGCCATCGGGATGGCGAAAACGCTTGCTCACGTTATTGAGATGAATCATCAAAGTCTCCAGAATGCAAAAAGCCCGCCACTTGCGGCGAGCTAATTCATGGAGCTTCAACACTCTTGAAGCACGGATTGTCAGGTGCAGTCCGTCCACGCTTTAGCTGTTTTACGCCCGCAAGCTGTATCAAATCGGCGATGTATCTGGGACAAAATTTATCAGCAACCAAGCCTAGCCGTCAAGCACTGTATACAAAATATTATTCATTAACGGCAATAAGCTATAGCGGCAACAGCAAGGTACTCAAGGGGAGATGGTCGGATAAGCGCGCCCAAGGCAGGCCGCGATGCACCTCGACTGCCATCGGCTTGAGGCCGCGCACATAAATGCGGTCCAGCGGCAGCATCGGCATGCGCGCAGGAAAGCTTTTGGCGCACTCGCCATTCAGCGTACGAAATACTTCGGATAGGCCTACCCGCTCGCGCAGGATAACGCTGGCCTCGTCACGCCAGTCGTTAAAATCGCCAGCCAGAATCAACATCGCCTCGGGCGGCACATTGCTCTCGATATAGCGCGACAAAGTCTCGAACTGTTTACGCCGGTCGC
>NZ_JBOFOO010000377.1:0-2708 GCF_051659485.1 Craterilacuibacter sp.
ATGTCATGCCTGACTCAAACTTCTGTGGACTTGAACTGCTCGACACCCCGGTACTGGTGGTCGAGCACGACAGCGATATCGTCTATGCCAATCCGCCCTGTGAGAGCCTGTTCGGCGTAGGGCAGCGCGAACTGACGCGACATAGCCTGTTCGACCTGCTACACGATCCACGCTCCATGCGCCATGCGCTACAAAGCGCACTCAAGCACCAAGCCAGCTTTATAGAGCATGACCTAGCGCTACTATTACGCAACGAGCAATCGTTGCATATCGGTTTGACCATTACCCCTATCGATACTGAAGGCCGTAGGGCTCTGGTTGAACTACGCCCTATCGATCAGCAAAAAAAAATTGCCAACGAAGAGCGCCTGCTACTGCAACAACATGCCAACCGAGAGTTAATCCGCAACCTTGCTCACGAAATCAAGAATCCTCTGGGCGGTATTCGTGGCGCCGCACAACTATTGGAACATGAGCTTGCCGACCGGCCAGAGCTTCTGGAGTACACCGGTGTAATTCGCGAAGAAGCTCTGCGCCTACAGTCCCTAGTCGACCGCATGCTGCTCCCTCACAAGCGTCATATCGCTAGTGAAATCAATATCCACGAGGTTCTTGAGCGGGTACGCAGTATCGTTCTGGCTGAATTTCACCCCAGCCTGACCATCCGGCGCGATTACGATATCAGCCTGCCGACCCTGATCGCAGACAAGACCCAGTTGATACAGATCGTACTCAATATCGTCCGTAATGCGGCACAGGCACTCAAAGGCCAAGGCGAGATCATCCTAAAAACGCGCATCAGCCGCCAGGTCACCCTGGCACGCAGACGCTACAACTTGGCACTAGCACTGCAGATCATCGATAACGGTCCGGGCATCCCAGAGGAAATACGCGACCACGTATTTTACCCTCTGGTCACAGGCAGGGCAGAGGGGACAGGACTGGGACTAACCTTGGCACAGACTTTCGTGCACCAGCATGGAGGTACCATAACATTCGACTCGAGACCGGGACATACCTGTTTCACCGTAGCCATACCTTTTGGCTCCGAATACGATGCAGCAGAAAATAATGGAAAAAGGAGCCTTAATGGATAAGCCGGTATGGATCATAGATGATGACAAAGCCATTCGTTGGGTACTGGAAAAAGCACTGACTCGAGTCGATATTGGCTTTCGGAGTTTTACCAATGCCGATGATGCACTCAATGCGTTGTATGACAGCGTGCCACAGGCCATTATCAGTGATATACGTATGCCGGGTACGGATGGCCTCAAATTTCTAGCCAAACTCAAAGCCGAGCACCCTCAGCTACCTGTCATCATCATGACTGCACATTCGGATCTGGATTCCGCAGTCGCAGCCTTTCAAGGTGGTGCCTTTGAATATCTGCCCAAGCCTTTCGACATTGATCAAGCCGTACAACTGATAGAACGGGCATTGGCAGATAACCGTATCGAGGGCGGGCTCATTCATCCGCATAACGAACTGCCCGCATTATTAGGACAAGCGCCAGCAATGCAGGACGTCTTCCGCGCCATTGGACGATTATCACAGTCCAATGTCACGGTGCTGATTACAGGAGAATCCGGCACAGGCAAAGAGCGCGTAGCAGAAGCACTACATCGCCACTCAATACGCAGCAGCAAACCATTTATCGCCATTAACACCGCAGCCATACCGCGAGACTTACTAGAATCGGAACTGTTTGGCCACGAAAAGGGCGCATTTACGGGTGCACTGTCCACCCGGCGTGGTCGCTTTGAAGAAGCCGAAGCCGGCACCCTGTTTCTGGACGAAATCGGGGACATGCCAACCGAAATGCAGACACGCCTGCTGCGCGTATTGTCCGATGGCCATTTCTACCGTGTAGGCGGACATACACCAATCAAGGCCAATGTACGCGTGATTGCCGCCACCCATCAAAATCTGGAGGAGCGGGTACGCCTAGGACAATTCCGCGAAGACCTGTACCACCGCCTTAACGTCATCCGCCTACGCCTACCAGCACTACGCGAGCGCAGTGAAGACATTCCATTACTGGTACGCCATTTCCTTGCCAAAAGTGCACTCAGCCTAGGCGTCGAAAGCAAGCGCCTGACCGATACAGCGATGGAAATCATTACCCATGCACCATTTATGGGCAATGTCCGTGAGCTTGAAAACCTGTGCCAATGGATTACGGTGATGGCTCCTGGGCAAACAGTCGATATCTGCGACCTTCCTCCCGAACTGCGCAATCTCTTGGCGCTAGAGCACGCTCCTGACAATAGTACCCAATCAATATCCGGGAAATCTACTGACTGGACAATTGAGCTATCGGAAGAAGTCATCCGCAGGCTTAAAGCTGGAGAAACCGGCATCATTGATGAACTGACTCACCGCTTTGAAGAAAGCTGTATCCGCGCAGGTCTTGCATGTACTGGAGGGCGAAAAGTTGAGGCTGCTCAAATTTTGGGATGGGGTCGCAACACCTTGACCCGCAAAATTCAGGAACTGGGTTTGGAGTAAGCCTTGAGATTTAAGAGGGCGCATAGCGCTCACTTAAATCTCACCAACGATAACGATTCCAAACGCAAAACCCCCCAACCATTGCTGGTTGGGGGGTTTCTAATGGGGCGTCTGGCGGTGTCCTACTTTCACATGGCGAATGCCACACTATCATCGGCGCTAAGGTGTTTCACGGTCCTGTTCGGGATGGGAAGGCG
>NZ_JBOFOO010000378.1:0-10332 GCF_051659485.1 Craterilacuibacter sp.
GGGCGGCCTGTTGCATGATGCTTACTGTAGCTGTTCCGCCAGTTTGCGTACGATCTGGCTGGATAGTGCGTCCGGCAAGGCTTGACCTGCCTTGTCCTGTAACTGGACTCGAGTCTGTTTGTCGTTAGCTTTGACTGTCACGCGATATTGTTCTTCTTGCTGGGTGGCTTCGTTTTTATCACGCCAGAAAGCAAGGCCTGACCAGAAGCCACCTTCGGTCTTGCCGGTTTGTGCATCGATATCGCCCTTGGCCGGGCGCACATAGTAGATGCCTTGCGAGCGGTCACGATCGACGATCTGCAAGCCTATGCGATCCAGCGCCAAGCCGATACGACGCCATGCACGATCAAAATCGTCGTTGACTTGCAATGTACCAGCTTGGATCTGTACTTTTTCTATTGTAGCCGGCTGGCTTTCAGCGGCTTTGGCCGATGTTTTGGCCTGATCTTCGCTGTGTCCCAGGCGTACCATAAAGCGGGCGAGGAATTCGGTTTCAAGCTCGGGGTCAGCCGGGCGCGGTTGCCATTTTGTCTCGCTCTTGCCTTCGTTGATATAAGTCTCGTACATGCCGCGGTGGGTGAAATAAACCTCGGTACCCTTGGCTGTGCGTTCCAGGCGGATGCGGAATTTGTCGCGCTCGGGTGTCGACATGACGCCGCCCAGTCCGACGGTATCCAGCATGCGGCGGACTGGATCCATACCCAGTTTGGCACGGTTTTCGGCCCAGTCTGTTTCCATCAAGCCGATATCGGGCTCTTCGCTCTTGATTACGAAGCCGTTGTCCTGCCAGAAGGCTTTGAGCAGTGGCCAGACTTGTTCGGGTGCCTTGTTGTCGACCACCAGCCAGCGTTGGGTGCCGCCGCGCTCTATATGTGCATTGGCCGGTTTGACCAGCAGATTGCTATCTTGCTGTATCTGGGGCGCGTTAGTGCCGGTTTTGCTGTAATCGATTAGCGAAGCACTGCCGGTGCCGGGTAGCTGGTAGCGATTCTGGATTTGCGGTGCGGTCAGATCGGGCGGGAGCTCCAGTTTGCCTTGTTGTACTGGTGCATCCGACTTGTAGTCCAGTGGTTTTTCCAGTACGGAATTGCTTGAGCAAGCGCCAAGCAAGCCTGTCAGCAATAATGGCAGGCAGAGATTTTTTTTCATTGTATGGTCTTCTCGTTTATATAACGCGAGCTTGCTGCATGGCGGCTTCGACAGTTGCGACGCTGTCCGTGCTCATCAATTCCAGTGGCAGGCGAATGCCGGACTGGATCAGTCCCATGCGTTGCAGGGCCCATTTGGATGGGATCGGATTGGGTTCGATAAACAGTTGCTTGTGCAAGCCTTGCAAGCGGTCGTTTATTTCGCGTGCCGCGCGGCAGTCGCCGGCCAGAGAGGCTAGGCATAAGTCGCTCATGGCGCGTGGCGCGATGTTGGCTGTAACCGAAATGACACCGTGACCGCCGCATAGCATAAAGGCCATGCCGGTAGGGTCATCGCCGGAATAAAGGGCAAAGTCGGCAGGTGCACGCTTGACTAGGTCGCAGGCGCGGCCGATATCGCCGGTGGCGTCCTTTAGTCCGACAATATTCGGGATTTCGGCCAATTTGAGTGCAGTATCATTACTCATGTCGGCAACGGTGCGTCCCGGTACGTTGTACATGATCAGCGGAATGTCGACGGCTTCGGCTATCGTACTGTAGTGCCGGTAGATGCCGCTTTGGGTTGGTTTGTTGTAATAAGGCACAACCGACAGTGTCATGTCGGCACCCAGTTCTTTGGCATGGCGTGACAACTCGACGGCTTCTGCCGTGCTATTGGCACCTGTTCCTGCCACCACCTTGATGCGTCCTGCTGCATGGCGGATAACGGCTTGTACAACGGCGAGGTGTTCATCGACGGTCAGAGTGGCGGATTCGCCGGTGGTGCCAACGGCGACGATGCCGCTGCTGCCGTTGTCTATATGGAAGTCAACCAAGCGGGTGAGGGATGCGAAATCTACCTGACCATCCTCGAACATCGGGGTGACCAGAGCTACCAGGCTGCCGGTGAGCATAGTGAGGCCTATATTTTTAATGGCAAAGGCTTCAGATTGTAGCGGAATTCGCCACCGTGGCAAAAGGGCGTATGCGAAGTGGGGCAGGATAGTTTGGCTGCGGGGATTTGTGCTAGAATCTTCCGCTTTTCCGGTACTTACGGCCAGTCGGCTCAAGGATGCAAGCGTGATTACCACTAGTAATATTACCATGCAGTTCGGCGTAAAGCCGTTGTTCGATAAGGTTTCGGTTCGCTTTGGCGAAGGAAACCGTTATGGCTTGATCGGTGCCAACGGCTCTGGCAAGTCGACGTTCATGAAGATTCTGGGCGGTGATCTGGAGCAGACTTCAGGTGAAGTCGCCATTGAGTCCGGTTTGCGTTTGGGCAAACTGCGTCAGGATCAGTTTGGCTACGAAGATCAGCGCGTGATCGATGTGGTGCTGATGGGGCACACCGAGATGTGGGCGGCGATGAGCGAGCGCGATGCGATCTACGCCAACCTCGAGGCCACCGAAGAAGATTATATGCATGCGGCCGAACTGGAAGCCAGGTTCGCCGAGTACGATGGCTATACGGCGGAAGCGCGTGCCGGTGTGCTGCTGTCCGGCGTGGGTATCCCGCAGGATCAGCATTTCGGCATGATGAGCGCCGTCGCTCCGGGCTGGAAGCTGCGCGTATTGCTGGCGCAGTCGCTGTTCTCCAATCCGGATATCCTGTTGCTGGATGAACCGACCAACAACCTGGATATCAACACCATCCGCTGGCTGGAGAATGTGCTCAACGAGCGCAACTCCACCATGATCATTATTTCGCATGACCGTCACTTCCTGAATCAGGTGTGTACGCACATGGCCGATCTGGATTACAACACCATCCGCATCTACCCGGGTAATTACGACGATTATATGATCGCGTCGACTCAGGCGCGTGAGCAGCAATTGTCGTCCAATGCCAAGGCCAAGGACCGTATCCAGGAACTGCAGGAATTTGCCGCACGCTTCTCGGCCAACAAGTCCAAGGCGCGCCAAGCGACCAGCCGCTTGAAGCAGGTGGACAAGCTCAAGTCGGAGATGGTTGTGGTCAAGCCATCCAGCCGCCAGAGTCCGTTCATTCGTTTCGAGATGGATGACAAGATGAAGCTGCACCGTCAGGCAGTGGAAGCTTCCCAGTTGTCCAAAGCTTACGACAGCAAGGTCTTGTTCAAGAATCTTGACCTGATTCTTGAAGCGGGGCAGCGTCTGGCGATTATTGGTCCTAACGGTGCAGGTAAGACTACGCTGGTCAAGTTGCTGGCCGGTGCTTTCTCGCCCGAACTGGCCGATGGGATAGTCGCCGACTACGGCACGGTTAAGTGGGCCGAGAAGGCGCAGCTGGGTTATTTTGCCCAGGATCACGAGGCCGAATTCGACTCCGATGAGAACCTGTCAGAGTGGATGCGTGAATGGGGCCTGGAAGGCGACGACGAGCAGGTGATACGCGGCACGCTGGGGCGTTTACTATTCGGCAGTGACGATGTGACCAAGGCGGTGCGTGTCTTGTCCGGTGGTGAGAAGGGTCGCATGCTGTACGGCAAGCTAATCCTGCAAAAGCCGAATGTGATGATCATGGACGAACCGACCAACCATATGGATATGGAGACGATCGAAGCCCTGAACATGGCATTGGACAAGTATAAGGGCACGCTGATTTTCGTGTCGCACGATCGCCAATTTGTCAGCTCGCTGGCAACCCAGATTCTGGAACTCGATGGCGACGGTGGCTACGAGTACTATATGGGTGATTACGAGTCTTATCTGGAAAGTAAGGGTATAGAGTAAGTCTTTATCTATTCCGTATTTGACGGCGTGTTATTGTGTTTAAACACAGTATCACGCCGTTTTTTATATTTGCCTTTGGCGGAGATGCGTAATATCGAGTGATTGCTTTACCCGCTTTATGCTATGCGCTATATTGCAACGCACAAACACGTTGTGATGGCATGCCGCTTTGCTATCAGGCACGTCAGAACCAGAATAACAAGGCCACAGTGCAGCAATGCAAAGGTCGATGGTGGGGAATACCAGCTAGTCTGGCCATCCTAAGATATGTGTACAAAGGAAAAACCATGCGTTTGAAAGACAAGGTTGCCATTATTACCGGTGCTGCCAGCGGCATCGGCAAGGCGACTGCAGAGAAGTTCGTGCGCGAAGGCGCAATTGTTGCCGTTTGTGACCTGAATATCGAGGCCGTTAGTACGGTCGTGGAAGAACTGAAGGTTGCCGGTGGACAGGCCGTCGGCTACAAGGTCAATGTGACCGACAAGGCTGAAATTGCCGCCATGGTTGCCGATCTCAAGGCGCGTTTTGGCCGTATCGATATTCTGGTGAATAACGCAGGCATCGTGATGGATGCCCAGTTGAGCAAGATGAGTGATGACCAGTTTGATAAAGTCATCGATATCAATCTCAAGGGCGTTTACAACTGTGCCAAGGCCGTGGTCGATACCATGATAGAGCAGGGGAGCGGTGTGATCCTGAATGCCTCATCGGTGGTCGGTATCTATGGCAATTTTGGCCAGACCAACTACGCGGCTACCAAGTTTGGCGTGATCGGTTTCGTCAAGACCTGGGCGCGAGAGTTGGGTAAAAAAGGTATCCGTGCCAATGCCGTGTGCCCGGGCTTTGTGGCGACCCCTATCCTGAAGAATATGCCGGAGAAGGTGATTCAGGCGATGGAGGACAAGGTGCCGATGAAGCGTATGGCCGCGCCGGAAGAGATTGCCAACGTCTACGCCTTCCTGGCTTCGGACGAAGCCAGTTATATCAATGGCGCTGCCATCGAAGTGACCGGTGGTCTGACGCTGTAAGCTTAAGCCTGTTCGCAAGCTTGCGCCCCGTGCCTGATGGACGGGGCGTTGTCGTATCCGGGCTCTTAGTCTTCGGCGGGAAAACGCGGATCATGTGCCAAGAGTGCGGCTTCGACCTGTTTGCGCTGCAGATGCGGGGCAAACAGTTCGATCAGTGTGTAAGCAAAGCCGCGTAAATAGGCATCCTTGCGGATGCCGATCTTGGTTGTCGACGGGGCAAACAGGTGGGCGGCATCAATGACCGCCAGTTTGCTGTCGCGTTCGGGCTCGAAGGCCATGCTGGCGATAATACCGATACCCAAGCCCAGCCCGACGTAGGTCTTGATCACATCGGTATCGATAGCGGTCAGGACAACATTGGGCGTGAGTGCGGCTTCAGCGAATGCCTTGTTGATTTTTGAGCGCCCGGCAAAGGCGAAGTCGTAAGTGATGATGGGGTAGCGCACAATATCGGCCAGTGTCAGCGGGCGCTGCAGTTGGGTCAGTTCATGTCCTTGCGGAACAACAATGCTGCGGTTCCATTGGCAGCACGGCAGCATGGCCAGCTCTTTATATAGTTCTATGCCTTCGGTGGCGATGGCAAAGTCGGCTTCTCCCGCCACGACCATCTCGCAAATCTGGGTCGGACTACCTTGCTTGATCGACAGTCTGACCTTGGGGTGGCGGCGCATGAATTCTGAAATAACCGCGGGTAATGCATAGCGTGCCTGAGTGTGGGTTGTGGCTATGGTCAGCGCCCCCTCGGATTCGCGTGAAAATTCATCTCCTACGCGTTTCAGGTTCTTGGCTTCGTGCAGGATGCGCTCGGCGATGCGCAGGATCTCCTTGCCCGGTTCGGAAACGGCAACCACGCGCTTGCCATTACGGATGAAAACCTGAATGCCCAGTTCATCCTCCAGCAGGCGGATCTGTTTGGAAATGCCCGGCTGCGATGTGTGCAGCTTCTCGGCCGCTTCGGAGACATTTAACCCCTGCTTGGCCACTTCAACCAAATAGCGCAACTGTTGCAGTTTCATGCCCCGTCGCCTTTCTTATAAAACCAGATGGAATTAGATACTAACACGATATTCTTTTAAGTTTATAAGTCGATTGGGTAGCATGTCTGCTAAATATTGTGAAGGAAACGGATATGGGTCTGGAACAGAAGCTGATGCATACCCGCTCGCTGCTGCAAAATATTGCCCAAAGCGAGACCTCGGTCGTACTGGCCAATAGCCTCGGTGCCGAGGATATGGTACTGACCGATCTGATCGCCGGCTTGCAGTTGCCAGTCGCTATTTTTAGTCTGGATACTGGGCGCTTGCCTGGCGAGACCTATGCCTTGATGCAGGCCGTAGCAGAATGCTATCCGGCTTACCCCCTGCGTATTTATGTTCCCGACACGGCGGCTACCGAGGCGTGGGTAGGACTGAACGGCATTAATGCCTTTTATCAGAGTATCGAGTTGCGCAAGGGGTGTTGCGAGGTGCGTAAGCTGGAACCGCTACGCCGGGCGTTGGCCGGACATAGCGCATGGATCACCGGCTTGCGTCGCGAACAATCGGTGACGCGGCTGGACTTGCCCGAGTGCGAGCCGGATACGGCCCACGGACTGATGAAGTACAACCCCTTGCTTGACTGGAGCGAGGCTGATGTCTGGGCGTATATCCGGGCGCACGATGTGCCATACAACGCCCTGCATGACCGACATTATCCTTCCATCGGCTGTGCGCCCTGCACCCGCGCTATTGCGCAGGGCGAGGATGTGCGTGCCGGACGCTGGTGGTGGGAAAATCCAGAATCCAAAGAGTGCGGCCTGCATGCCAAGGCCAGCCCACTTAAACCTGCTGCCTGAGTTCGCAGCTGGAGAATTTCATGTATCGATATAATGAAGTCGACACCCGCATCGTGGGTGAGCGTGTGGCGCAGTTTCGCGATCAGACCCGGCGCTTTCTGGCCGGCGAATTGTCCGAAGAAGAGTTTCGTCCATTGCGGCTGATGAACGGGCTATATGTGCAGCGTCATGCGCCGATGTTGCGGGTCGCCATTCCCTATGGCCATTTCAGCAGCACACAGATGCGTCGTCTCGCGCATATTGCCCGCCATTACGACAAGGGTTATGCCCATTTCACTACGCGGCAGAACATTCAGTTCAACTGGCCGGCTCTGGCGTCGGTGCCGGATATTCTGGCCGAACTGGCCGAAGTCGGCATGCATGCCATCCAGACGTCAGGCAACTGTGTGCGCAATACCACCACCGATGCCTTTGCCGGTGTGGCTGCCGACGAGCTGCTGGATCCGCGGCCATGGTGCGAGATTATCCGTCAGTGGAGTAGCTTGCATCCCGAGTTCGCCTATCTTCCGCGCAAGTTCAAGATTGCAGTGTCCGGCAGTCTTGAGGACCGCGCCGCGACCTGGGTGCACGATATCGGCTTGCAGGTCGTGAGAAATACGGCTGGCGCGACCGGTTTCAGGGTGCTGGTTGGTGGCGGGCTGGGGCGTACACCGGTCATTGGCGAGCAGGTGCGCGAGTTCTTGCCGGCCGAGCACTTGCTGACCTATCTGGATGCGGTGCTGCGTGTCTATAACCGTTTCGGGCGGCGCGACAACAAGTACAAGGCGCGCATCAAGATTCTGGTCAAGGCGATGACGGTAGAAGGGTTTGCGGCCAAAGTCGAAGATGAATGGCAGCATCTTAAGGATGGTCCCGCCACGCTGCGGGCTCAGGATGTTGCCCATTTCGCCGGTTTTTTTGATGCCCCTGCCTATGAGATGCTTGAGGCCGATCCACCCAGTCTGCGTGCGGCACAAGCTGAACACCCGGCATTTGCCCGCTGGCTGGCACGTAACACCCGGGCGCATCAGCGGCCGGGCTATCGCGCGGTGGTCTTGTCGCTGAAAAAAACCGGTGTACCGCCGGGGGATATTAGTGCCGAGCAGATGGACGCGGCTGCGGGCTTGGCCGAGCGCTTCGGTTTTGGTGAATTGCGGGCGGCGCATGAGCAGAATTTGATCCTGCCGGATGTACGCGAATACGACCTGTTTACCCTGTGGCAACTGGCACGCGAATACGGCTTCGCTACGCCGAATATTGGCCTGTTGACGGATATTATTTGCTGCCCGGGTGGCGACTTTTGCGCGCTGGCCAATGCCAAGTCGATTCCGGTGGCCGAAGCGATCCAGCGTCGCTTCGCTGATCTGGATTATCTGCATGACCTGGGCGAGATCGATTGCAATTTGTCCGGTTGCATTAATGCTTGTGGCCATCATCACATTGGCCATATCGGTATTCTGGGTGTCGATAAAAATGGTGAAGAGTGGTACCAGATTACGCTGGGGGGGAGTCAGGGTAATCTGGCTTCGTTGGGCAAGGTGATCGGTCCTTCTTTTGCCCAGGCTGATATTCCGCAGGTGTTCGAAAAAATTCTGGGGGTGTATGTGGCCGAGCGCCTGAGCGGGGAACGCTTTATCGAAACGGTGCGACGCATGGGGATTACACCATTCAAGGAGGCGGTCTATGCAAAACATCATTAAGGACGGGCGCATCGTCGCGGACGAGTGGGTTTTGCTACGAGATGACGATGCCGCATGGCCGGCGCAGGATGTCATCCTGCCGCTTGAGCGCTGGCTGGGCGAACGCCCGGCTCATGCGCATCGTGTGGCGGTCTGGCTATCGTCGGATTCGGATATCGATCTTCTGCTCGCCCGGCTTTCCGAACCTGGCTTGATCGCGATTGATTTTCCGGCTTTTACCGATGGCCGGGGCTACAGCCTGGCGCGCCTGTTGCGTGAACGCCATGGCTATAAGGGAGAGCTGCGAGCCATCGGGGATGTATTGCAAGATCAGCTCTACTATCTCCATCAAGTGGGGTTTGACAGCTTTGCCGTGCGGGCGGATCGGGATGCAGGGCAGGCCTTGGTTGGGTTGCAGGACTTTAGCGATAGCTATCAAGTCTCGTGGCGTCAACCTGAACCATTATTTAAGCGTGTTTTTTAGATTTTCATTGCAATTCTTTGGGCATGTAAAATATCGGTATTTGCTGATTTTGTTGTTTTTAAGTCATAGATTGAGCTGTATGTAGGTCTAGCGAGTTGACACTATGTAAATGTGTTTATATAGTGCTAAAACCTTGCATATTGAATTTTGCACGCTAGAGTGATTTAAGGTGTCTCACCATCTATAAAAGGCACGCGAGGCACTTTTGGCACTGGCTTTTAAAAACAAAAGGGAATTTAAGATGATCAAACAGTTTAAAGTAAGTGCTTTGCTTGGCGCCCTGCTGGTTTCTGCTAGCGCATTTGCAGCTCAGCCAGGCTACCTGGATGACCAGGCTACCAACAAGGTTGTGCGTAACAACTACGGCGAGTGCTGGAAGAGTGCTTCTTTCGACAAGGCTAAAAACGGTCTGGTTGAATGCGGTGATCGCGAAGCGGTTAAGCCTGTTGCTGTTGTCGCTCCGGTGATGGTTCTGGTTCAGGAAAAGATCTCCCTGTCGGCTGACGTGTTCTTCAACTTTGCCAAGGCTACGCTGCGTCCGGAAGCCAAGGACGAGTTGGGCCCGCTGGTTGAGAAGCTGAAGGCCAATGGCGACAAGCTGCAATCGGTTGAACTGGCTGGTTTCACCGACTTCTACGGTTCCGACAAGTACAACCTGAAGCTGTCGCAAGAGCGTGCCGACACCGTACGCAATTTTCTGGTTGAAAATGGCGTAGCCGCAGCCAAGGTTACTGCAGTCGGCAAAGGCAAGGCTGCCGATGGCCTGACCCAAGAGTGCAAGGCCAAGAAGCTGAAGACCCAAACCGAAATGAAGGCTTGCGTGGCTGGTGATCGTCGTGTCGACATGACTATCAGCGCCATGAAGGAATCCATGGTTGAACAGAAGTAATTCTGTCCTGACCCTGAAAAAAGCCCTGCCTGTGCAGGGCTTTTTTGATTTTTATGTTTTGCCCGGATGAATTGGGGAGAAAGCGCTTATTGCTTGCCGTGCAAGGCTGGACGCTGGCGAGTATCGACCGCTACAATCGTAGGCTTTCAGGGCAAAGGGCGGCAATGCAGGTATATTTCGGAGATCCCCGTCGTTTCAGCCTGCCCGGGTGTGCACTGACCATAGGCAATTTCGATGGTGTCCATTTGGGGCACCGGAATATGTTGACCCGCTTGCGTACCGAAGCAGACCGGCGCGCCCTGCCTGTGGCCGTGCTGACCTTCGAGCCGCATCCGCGTGAGTTTTTCAGTCGCGAGACGCCACCGGCGCGCTTGTCTACCTTGCGCGATAAGCTGGCCGAGCTGGAAGCGTCAAAGCTGGTTGATATCGTATTTGTTTATCGTTTTAATCATGCATTTGCCCGCATGAGCGCCCAAGATTTTATTGACGATGTATTGGTTGGCGCCCTGAATACCCGTTATTTACTGATAGGCGATGATTTCCAGTTCGGCGCCAAGCGCAGCGGTGATTTTTCCCTGCTGCGTAGCTGCCCGCACTTTG
>NZ_JBOFOO010000379.1:0-14965 GCF_051659485.1 Craterilacuibacter sp.
TCAGGAAGCGCCGTCACAACGAAGCCATGCTATCGGGTAAAATTGCTTTTTTTACAGATTGCGTTGCCGCCCCATCATGCGCATAGCCCTTGCCCAGTTCAATCCTATCGTCGGCGACATCGCCGGCAACACCCAGAAAATTCTGGCGCTCGCCCACCAGGCCATCGCCGCCGGTGCCGAGGTTTTATTAACGCCCGAACTCGCACTCACCGGCTACAGCCCGGAAGACCTGTTGCTGCGTGATCATTTTTATCGTGCCTGCAGCGTCGCCATGGACGAGTTACTAGAGCTGGACGGCATCACGCTGGTGATCGGCCATCCGGTCAAGCTGGGTAATGAATATTTCAATGCTGCCACCGTATTTCGCGATGGCAATCGCCTGGGCCAGTATCACAAGATGCTACTGCCCAACGATGAAGTATTCGATGAATGCCGTTACTTCACGCCGGGCGCTGCGCCCTTGGTATTCGAGCAAAACGGCGTCAAGCTGGGCGTATTGATCTGCGAAGATATCTGGTCGGTCGAACCCGCCGCGGAGGCTCAGGATGCCGGCGCCGATGCCTTGCTGGTACTGAATGCCTCACCCTTTCACCGCAACAAGATCGAAGCGCGCCACGAGATGGCACGCTACCGGGTACAGGAAACCGGCCTGCCTCTGGCCTATGTCAACCTCAATGGCGGGCAGGATGAGTTGGTGTTTGATGGTGCGTCGTTCGCACTGAATAGTCAGGGCGAGCTATGCACGCAAGCTGCCGCCTATTGCGATGAGCTGCTACTGGTCGATTATATCGACGGCGATTTTATTGCCGGCAGTCAGGCGGCCTTGCCCGACACCACTGCCAGCGTCTATCAGGCACTGGTCAGCGGCGTGCGCGACTACACCACCAAGAACGGCTTTCCCGGCGCCCTGCTCGGCCTGTCCGGCGGGGTGGATTCGGCACTGACGCTAGCGATTGCCGTCGATGCACTGGGTGCGGACAAGGTACATGCGGTGATGATGCCCAGCCGCTACACCGCCGATATTTCGGTGTCCGACTCGCGCGACATGATCGCGCGTCTGGGCGTGCAGTACGACGAGATCGCCATCTGGCCGATGTACGAGAGCTTTACCCAGGCCTTGGCACCCTCTTTCGCCGGGCTGGCACTGGATGCCACCGAAGAAAACCTGCAGGCACGCATCCGCGGTACGCTACTGATGGCGCTGTCCAACAAGGGGGGCAAACTGGTACTGACGACCGGCAACAAGTCGGAAATGACCACCGGTTACTGCACGCTGTACGGCGATATGGCTGGTGGCTTTGCGGTACTGAAGGATGTCGCCAAGACTTTGGTTTACCAACTGTGTGAATGGCGCAACCAGCAAAGCGCCATCATTCCAGAACGCATCATCACCCGTCCGCCTTCGGCCGAATTGCGTCCCGACCAGACGGACCAGGATAGCCTGCCCCCTTACGATGTACTGGACGCCATCATGCAGCGCTACGTCGAAGGCAATCAGTCAGCGGCCGACATCATCGCCGCAGGCTATGCCGAAGCGGACGTGCTGCGCGTGGTGCGCCTATTGAAGATCAACGAATACAAACGCCGCCAGGCACCGGTCGGCCCGCGCATTACGCGCCGCGCCTTCGGCAAAGACTGGCGCTACCCCATCACCAACCGGTTCAGCTGATGAAACGCCTTATCATTCCATTTATTGCCACGCTGGCCTTGCCGGTGCAGGCGGCGGCCATCGCCCAGCTCAAGGCCTTTGTCGCCGGCACCCAGACTGTCTCGGCCCAGTTCGAACAGACGGTCACCAACCAGAAGCACCGCGAACAGGCACACGGCACACTGGAGATCTCGCGCCCGGGCAAATTCCGCTGGAGCTATGCCAAGCCCTTCGAGCAGCTGATCATCGGCGACGGCAAGCGGCTGTGGATTTACGACAAGGAGTTGGCGCAGGTCACCAGCAGGCCGCTGGACAGTGCACTGGGCTCTAGCCCGGCGGCGCTGCTGGCTGGCAGCAATGCCATCGAACGCAATTACACGCTAAAGGAAGCCGGTACCGCAGACGGGCTGGAATGGCTAAACGCCACACCACGCCAAGCCGACAATACCTTTCAGTCGCTGAAGATGGGGTTTTCCGGCAATACGCTAAAAGAAATGCGTCTGGGTGACAGCTTCGGCAATACCACACAGATCCGCTTTACTAGCGTGACAAAAAATCCGGTACTGCCGGCAGGCAGCTTCAGCTTTAACCCGCCCAAGGGTGTGGATGTACTGAGCGAATAAGACGGCAAAAGGGAAGGCTCACCGCTTTCCCTTTTTTATTGATACAGCCCGTTCGCCTCAGCGCAACGCCAGCAAAGACAGCACCCGGTAACGGCTGATGCCGGTCAGTGCCGGCAGCAGTTCGCTATAACCGGCATAGGCATCCTGCCGATTCAGCCGTGCATTGAAATCACCGGCAAAATCCCGCGCCCAGCTTTGTTCGTCCATGCGCGACAAACGGGCGACCGAATGCTCGGCCTCGGCAATGGCACTCAGGATGGCGGCACGGGCCTGCTGTGCCTGAGCAATGATGCCAACCACCCGCTGCAGGCTCTGGCGCACGCCGGCATGGTCATCCAGTTGCCAGGGCGACCGAAAAGGATCGGCCTCGGTTTCCAGACGCACCCGCTGTGGCGCCCCCGCCGGGAAACGGATGCCTTCGCCGCGGACCATCAGGCCGTCACGCAGGCGCTCCAGTGCCGACTCCGCCACGGTAAAGGCCAGATCCCCGGCCTCATCCACCTCCGCCTGCAAGCCCATACCGGCCAGCGCCCGGTTCAGGCGCTGCAGCAGCGGCTTCTCCTCGCTCCCCTCGCCCACCGTCACCACTGCCGGCTGCGAGCCACGTTCGGGCCCGATCAGCACCAGCGTCTCGGCCTTGCCGGCAGTCAGCGACGCCAGCTCCATCCCGCGCAGGGTAAAACGCTGGCGCGCCTGACCCGTAACATGAAAATGCAACTGTCCATCCAGTGTGCCGTCGGCTTTGGCCTCGCGCTGCGCCCACTGCGCATTGACGTCGGCGCTGCGCTCCTGCAGCCCCTCACGGTCGATATGGCGGCTACCCAGCTCACGACCCAGATCCGATTTGAGCAATTCAAGGCGACGCAACAACTGGTCGACAAAGTCCAGCGACTGCTGCGCACTGGTCAGCTGCTCGTTCAGTTGCGTGCTGTAACGCCAGCCTGCAGCCATCACCGGAGAGGTCGCTCTGGCCGCCTCGGCAATATCGGCCGCACGGCCGGCACCGGCCCTGGCCGGCGCCACCGCAGGCTCGGCCAAGCGGCCCTTGCCTATCGAACCTGTATCCAGCGTAGAGAGCGAAGAGCGCATAGCAGCCTCAGATCACATTAAACAGCGTCAGCTGGCTGACTTTGCCGTAAGCCTTCTGACTGGCCTGCAAGGCCAGCATATAGGTATTCATGGAGATCATGGCTTCAGCGTAATCCAGCCGTCCCAGTTCGCCCGCACTTTGCTGGTTGGACAGGCTGACATTGCCATGATTGTCCGCCATCATCTTGATGATATTCTGCGCACCGCCCTGCTCTGCAATCTTGCTGCCTATCATCTGGTGTGCCGCGTCCAGCTTGTCCAGTGTGTCACGTACCACGGCCCCGACATCCGGCACACTCAGATCGGGTTCATCCAGCCTGGCAAGCAGCGTATCGAGCTGATTGAGCATCTCCGGCAGTTGCTGCAAGTTGGCATTCGACACCTGGCTCACACCGTGGCCAATCACAACCGAGATCGATTCGGTATTGCCGCCAAACGCGTAACGGCTGCCCAGTGGCTGATTGTCAGCGTATACGATCGCGACCTGATCATTGGCGGTGCCGGAAAACAGGTAGCGCCCCTCCTGGTCGCGGGTATTCGCCGCATAAAGCAGGCTGTCACGCAGGCTCTTGAGCGAAGCCCCCATCGCCTTCAGGTCGGCGGCGGTATTACTGCCATCGGCCGCCCACACCAGCAGGTCACGCACCTGCAACATATCGTTGCTCATGCTATCCAGGTGCGACTCGTTCAGCGACAAGCGGGTACTTAAGGCGGTGATATTGTCGCGGTACTGGCCAAGCGCCGCCTCCTCGCGCTCGAGGCGCAGCAGGCGGATGCTGGCGATAGGATCGTCCGATGGAACATTCAGCCGGTTGGCCGACGACATCTGCTGCAATAGCGAGGCGAGTTTGCCGTTATTGTCTTGCAGAATATTGCTCATCGTACTGTGGTACTGGCTACTGGCTATGCGCATTGCCTGCTCCTTACAGCATGGCCAGCGTGCTGTCGAACAGCTCGCCGGCCACGGAAATCACCTTCATATTGGCCTGGTACATCTTCTGGAATTCGATCAGATTGACCGCCTCTTCGTCACTGTTCACGCCGCTGCCCGATTTCCAGCTTTTTTCAGCCTCGACGCGCACCACCTTGGCCGTTTCCAGCGACGACTTGTTGTGCTGGCTGGAGATGGCCAGTTGACCAAGCATTTGCGCGTAGGCATCGCTGAAGCTCACACTACCCAGATTGCCGATGACAATCTTCTGATCACTGATCGCGATCAGCGCCTTGAGGTTGTCGCTATTGGCAGGCTGGCCTGCCTGCAGGGAAAAAGCCAGCTCTTCGGCCTTGATGCCGGTCACCCGTATCGTGCCATCGCCACTACTGGTATCAAACAGAGCCTGGCCAGAATTGCCGGCCAGATCCAAACCTGCTGCCAGCACCGTATTGGTCTTGCTCGCCAGTTCACCCACCAGCGTCTTCACCGCGTCCATCTGCGGGCGCAGCACATTTTTTTCAAAATCGCCCAAGCCGCCCAGACGGCCACCAACCTGATCGCCACTCAACACATATTGCTCTTTGGCGAACAGCAAGGTCAGCCGCTGCGAGCCATCCAGCTGCAACTCGACCGACAGCGAGGACGCCATATTACCCACCACCAGCGGCGCGCCGCCCGGCAGGCTGACGGATTTACTGCCATCGGGCTGGTTCACCACCCGTACATCCACCAGTTCCGCCAGCGCATCGATCTGGCGGTCGCGCTCGTCCAGCAAGCCGGAGACGTTATCACCCAGCGCCTCGGCACTGGCCACCTTGTGATTGAGTACGGCCAGCTGCTGCGACAGCAGGTTGATCTGCCCGACGACCGCCCCGCGCTGCTCGCCGACCGAGGCACTTTGCACTGCGAACACCCGGTTTAGGTTATTGACCCGGCGCGCCAGGGCATCGGCCTCGCTGATGATCTGCTGGCGCAGCGGAATCGATGCCGGCTCGACACTGGCGGCGTTGAGCGCCGCGTAGAATTTGTCCAAACCGGTCGACAAGCTGGTGCCGCTACTGCCCATTACCTGTTCGAGCTGCTGGAAATATTCGCGCGAAGCCGAAAACTGCCCCTGCTGTGCTTGTGCCTGCCACATCTGCAGGTTCTTGTAACTGTCACCATAGCGGCGGATGGCCAGTACATCGACCCCGGAGCCTGGGCTGAAGCGCTCGCCCGCACCGGTGACCAGCGTCGACAGCACCACCCCCTGACGTGAATAGCCGGGGGTCATCACATTGGAAATATTCTGGCTGATGGTGTTCAGCGCGATCTGGGCCGCACTGGCACCAGACAGCGCATTGCTGGTCATGCGCATAATGGAAACCTGTTATCGGGTAAGCGTCGTGGCAACTGTCACGCCTTGCGGAGCAAGAGCGACCGGAAGGGAAACTTTCTTAAGCGGCACAGCAGAGGCATCGCTGGCCGGCACGGCCGTCGGCGGCAGCAATTGCCGCAGGATGGCATCGGCGACACCGAAGGCGCGCGAGCGCGCGAGCTGGTCGGCGACTGCCATTTGCGCCACCCCCGACAACTCGTTGCCAGCAGGTTTGCCGAACAGCCCCTCTTCGCCGCCGATAGCCTGAGTTCCCTTGTCCATGTCCTTGAGCATCTCGCGCACGAACACCGCCTCAAACGCCTCGGCCGCAGCGATGGCCTTCTGGCGCCAGGCTTCGTCAGCCGCTGCGGGTGGCGGGCCATCTTCTGCTGCCAGGCCTGACGGCAACGCGGTCGCGCTTTCTATTGTGCTCTTGAGCATGATTTTCCTTAGATCACCACCAGTTCGCCATCAATGGCACCGGCCTGGTCCAGCGCCTGCAGGATGGACATGATGTCGTCCGGCGACGCCCCTATGCTGTTGATGGTATCGATGATGGATTGCAGCTTGACCCCGGCCGGCCAGCGGAACATTTGGCCATTACCTTCGGCGACCTCTACCTGTGACTGCGGCACGGTCACCGTCTGGCCGCGCCCAAAGGCATTGGGCTGACTGACGGCATCCTGCTCGGCAATCACCACCCGCAAGCTGCCGTGCGATACGGCGGCGGCACGCACCGTCACCCCCTGACTGATCACCACGGTACCGGTACGCGAATTGAACACCACGCGCGGCAACTCGTCACCGGTGGCGATATTCAGCCGCTCCAGTCGCGCAACGAACGCCACCCGTTCGGTCGGATTGAGCGGCGCCAGCACTTCGATCGAGGTCGCGTCGCGGGTGGATGCGATCCCGCCGAACTGGCGATTGATGGTATTGACGATATTGGTCGAGGTCTGGAAGTTGGGGCGCTTCAGGCTCAGACGCACACTGGGACCGGTATCGAAATCGGTGGCGATTTCGCGCTCGACCGAGGCACCATTGGGGATGCGCCCCGAAGTCGGGGTATTGACGGTAACGCTGGAGCCGCTCTTGCCTTGAGCCGACAGACCGCCCACCACCACGCTGCCTTGCGCCAATGCATAGACCTCGCCATCGGCCGCCTTGAGCGTAGTCAGCAGCAAAGTGCCACCGCGCAGGCTTTTGGCATCTCCCAGGGAGGACACGCCCACATCGATGGTCTGTCCCTTGCGGTAACCGGGCGGCAATACGGCACTGACCATCACCGCGGCCACGTTCTTGACCTTGGTGTCACCTCTCTCCGGCTGCTTGAGGCCAAACTGGTTCAGCAAGTTGGCAACAGACTGGCCGGCAAACTTCACTTGGGAATTATCTCCCGAGCCATCCAGGCCGACCACGATGCCGTAACCCAGCAACTGGTTCTCGCGTATTCCCTCCACGCTGACCAGGTTGCGCAGCAACTGTGCCTGCGCAAGCAAGGGACAGCACAGTACGACCAGGCGTAATACGGAGCAGAACTTCATTGGCTTTCTTTCAGAACGGCATCCACGGGCTATTGAATACGCGCGTCAGCCAGCCCGGCGCATTGGCGTCGCTAAGCGCGCCACGGCCGGCATAGCTGATGCGTGCATTGGCGATACGCTGCGACGAGACGCGGTTGGTACTATCCACATCATCCAGCCGCACGTAACCGGCCAGACGCAGAAACTCCTCACCCTGGTTCAGCGTCAACTGCTTCTCGCCCTTGACCAGCATCAGCCCGCCAGGCAGCACCTGCTGCACGACAACGGTCAGCGAGCCGGCCAGACTGTTTTGCTGCGAGGAAGATGCGGCACCATCGAAGTTGCGCGCGGCATCAATGCCGACCGTGGTCTGGTAGGCCTTATTGCCGATCACGGTCGGGGTAAATTCGACGCCGGAAGTCTTGTCAAACTGGGTGCCGGCCCGCTTGCTCGCCTGTGTGGTCTCTTCCAGTACCACGGTCAGTACGTCGCCAGGGCGGAAAGCGCGCCTGTCGGCCACCAGCGCCGCCACGCCGTAAGCGGAGAACACCCCGCCGCCGGTGCCCTTGGGTGCCATCGCCGGCACTGGCGGCAATTCCGGCTCGGGCTCGGGCGGCAGACGCAGTTGAGCGCAAGCACTCAGGCACAGCAGCGACAGCAGGGCAACACGCATCATCGGGCCGACTGGGCCAGGTTCTGCATCATATTGTCGGCAGCCGACAGCACCTTGGTATTCATCTCGTAGGTGCGCTGCGCGGCGATCATCTCCACCATTTCCTCGACCACCTGCACATTGGAACCCTCCAGCGCGCCCTGCTTGAGCTTGCCCAGACCATCGGTGCCGGGGTTGCCTACCACCGGGCCACCACTGGCGTCGGTTTCCTGGAACAGGTTGCCGCCCAGTGCCAGCAAGCCGGTCGGGTTGACGAAATTGGCCAGTGTCAGCTGCCCCACCGGCGTCAGCGCCGTCGAGCCGGGCAGGTTGACGGCCACCTGCCCGCTTTCGCTAATACTGACCGAAGTGGCATTGACCGGAATACTGATGGCCGGCTCCAGCGGCAGCCCCTGCGCGCTGACCAACTGGCCGTCGGCATTAACCTGCAACTGGCCGGCACGGGTATAGCCGGTATTGCCGTCGGCCATCTGCACCTGCAGAAAACCCTGACCGATAATGGCTACATCCATGGCCTGACCCGTAGTCGAAATCGCGCCGCCGGTAAAGACTTTCTGCGTGCCGGCCAGACGGGTTCCGTTGCCGAACTGCACACCGGACGGTGCCAGATTGTTGGCATCCAGTTGCGCGCCGGGCTGGCGTTCAACCTGATAGAACAGGTCCTCGAATACCAGGCGGTCGCGCTTGAAGCCGACGGTATTGGCGTTGGCCAGGTTATTGGCAATCGCACCCAGACGCGCATCCTGCGCCTGAATGCCGGTCTTGCTGATCCATAAAGCCGGATTCATCTTTTACTCCCTGACTTAAGCGCGCACCAGGCGGTTGCCTGCATCCGCTATCTCGCCTGCGGTGTTGAACATCTTCATCTGCAATTCGAAGTCGCGTCCCAGCGCCATGGTGGCGATCATTTCCTCAACTGCCGATACATTGCTGCGTTCCAGATGGCCGCCCTTGACGCGCACGCTATCGTCCGCCGGTAGCACGCCGCCGGCACGACTGATGATGAAGCCGCTGGCGTTCTTACCCAGCTCTTCCGGCGCAGGCCTCACCAGCTTGAGCCTGGCGACCGGCTGCATCACCGATTCCCCTTGCGCCTGTACCGACAAGGTGCCATCGGATGCGATCGCCAGCTGGCTAAAAGGAGGCAAGGTAATCGCCCCGCCATCGCCCAGCACCGGTCGCCCCAGCACGCTCAGCGCGCCATCCGGGCCGATATTCAGGTTGCCGGCGCGGGTATACACTTCCTGCCCCTTGTCTAAGACCGCTAAAAAGCCCTCGCCCTCGATGGCTACATCCAGTTCACGCCCGGTGGCATGAATCGCGCCGGCACGGCTATTGACCGCAGCCGGTTCCAGCCGCGTCATATGGCGCGCATCGAAGCCCGTGCCCGGCACGGCCTGACTGCGGGCGACACCGAAGTCGGCGCGAAAACCGGTGGTTTCGCTGTTGGCCAGGTTGTTGGCGTGTATCTGCTGAGCCTTGAGCGCGCGGTTGGCGCCGCTCATGACAGTAAAAATCAGTGCATCCATGATTGCCTCAGATCGCCTGCATCAATGCCTGCATGGTCTGACTCTCGGCCGTGATCACCTTGGTATTGGCCTGATAGCTGCGCTGCGCGCTCATCAGTTTGACCAGCTCGGACGTCATGTCGACGTTGGAGCCTTCGATCACGCCGGAAGCCAGCGCGCCGGCCTTGCCGTTGCCCGGCACCGAGACAATGGGCACACCGGAAGCCGGCGAATCCACCCAGCTGGCACCGGACACAGGAGAGAGCCCGGCCTCGTTCGGGAAGCTGGCAATCGCGATGACACCGACCGCCATACGCTGGCCGTTGCTGTACTGCGCGACCAGATTGCCATTGTTTTCGATACGGACTCCGGTCATCACCCCCGACGCGTAGCCGTTGACACTATTGGCCAGCGTCGTACTCTCGCCGGCAAACAGCGTGGTGCCGGCGTAGTCGGCGTTTATCGTCAACGCCGCGGCGCCGCCTGGCGTCCCCAGATCAAGCGCGGCGGTACTAGGCCCCGTGAGCTGGCCATCGGCGTCGAACGTCAGCGCTGTCGTTGCACCGACGAGACCACCATCGAGCGAATACTTGACGTCGACCGTATCCACCCCGGTCCTGACGAAATACTGGGTCAGGCTGTGCTTGTCGCCGCGCGAGTCATACACCACCGACACGGTCGAGGCGTTAAAGGTGGATGGGTCATCCTTGCTGAACGCCCCGGTCATGGTTGTCCAGCCGGTCGACAGGTTGCCGGTATATTTAAGCGTGCTGCTGGCCATGGCCGGAATCTGCCCGGACGGAATCTTGAGATCGCCCAGCGCCCCCAGCGCACCGTTGGCGATATTGACGCCATAGCCCTGCACACGGCGCGACGAACCATCGACCAGAAAACCGTCCTTGTCGGCATTGAACATGCCGACACGGGTGTACTGGTCGGCGCCGTCACTGCCGCGGGTAATGAAAAAACCGCTGCCGTCGATTGCAGCATCCAGCATGCGTCCGGTCGACTGCATGCTGCCCATGCGGCCGATATCCTGAGTCCGCGAGGAGACGCCCACCCCCATCGCCTGCGCGCCGACGTAAAGCGAAGCAAAGTTGGTGCGCCCCGTTTTGTAACCATGGGAAGACGCGTTGGCAATATTGTTGCTGATGCTGTCCAACTGACTGCTGATGGCATTGATACCGGATACGGCGATTTCTAGACTCATGCAAAGACTCCTTGCGCTAGGCCGGCTTGGCGCCGGAGAGCTGGGTAATGGAAGAAGCGGGGAAGTCGCCAAGCCCGGTCAGGGTCAGCATGGGTTCGCCGCCGCCAACCGGCAGGCGCACCCCTTCGATCAGGGCAGAAAACTCGGCGGGTGCCGGCGCCTTGGAGGCCGTCTCCACCGCCACGCGATAGCGCCCCGGCGCCAGGCCATGTGCGGCAGGGTCGATGCTGAAGCCGGCCTTGCCAGCCGGCTGCGCGCCCAGCGCGATGCGTACCGGCAGGCCGTTGTCGCCGGTCAGCACCAGCGTGACGGCACTTTCGGCATTGCCCAGCATGACCTGGCCCGACAACTTGTTGCCGGACAGGCGGATCTCTTCGCTGGCGACCAGCGCCTCGCGCCCGATCTGCCCGCCCAGCGCCATGCCCTGCAGCTCGCGCAGCATCAGCGTATTGCCCTTCAGTTCGGACAGCATGGAAAGCGAGGTCTGCATCTGGTTCATCTGCACCAGCTGGGTCATGAACTGGGCCGGATCGGTCGGCTCCAGCGGGTTCTGATTCTTGATCTGCGCCATCAGCAAGGTCATGAACATATCGGCATCCCCCAGCTGGCCGCTGCCATTGGTGGCGACCGGTGCCGGGGTCGGAGTCGCTGCCCCTTGCCGGCTGTCTGCCGCAATATTAGAAACTGCCATCAACCCTCTCCCAGCTTGAGCAGGTCACCCTGCATGGAGCGCACCCGGGTCATCACTTCGACATTGGTCTGAAATGCACGCGAGGCGGCCATCATGTCGGTCATTTCCTCGACCGGATTCACATTGGGGTAAAACACATTACCTTCGGCATCGGCCAGCGGATTACCCGGCTCATGCAGCTTGCGTAGTGGAGCCGGACTCTTGACCACATCCAGCACCGCCACGCCGGCACCCTGCCAGCCATCGCCCCCCCCTTGCAGCACGGAGGCAAACACCGGCTTGCGTGCACGGTAGGCCAGCGATTCGGCCCCGGCGGCCGATTCGGCATTGGCCAGATTGCTGGCGATAGTATTGAGGCGTACGGTCTGGGCGGTCATGGCCGACCCTGCGATGCGCGAGATATCCCGGAATGACATGGTTTACTGCCCTGAAATGGCTTTGGCCAGCCCCCTGAACTTCATATTCAGGAAGGTCAGGCTGGTCTGGAAATCACTGCTGTTTTGTGCAAATTCGGCCTGCTCGACCCCCAGCTCCACCGTATTACCGTCTTGCGATGCATGATTGGGGACGCGATATTGCACGCTAGCCTCCATCATCTCACCGGCTTCATGCCCGCCATCGGCGGCCAGTTGCAAGCTGGCGGCAAAATCCATATCGCGCGCTTGATAGCCCGGCGTATTCTCATTGGCAAGATTGGACGCCAGGATGCGGGTCCGCTCGGCTCTGAGCTTAAGGGCTTCGGGATGGATGCCCAGCGCCTTGTCAAAACTCATCCCCATTGACACCTCCTGCTGCGTTCAATACCGTGGTTGTGAATACTGAAGTTCAATTAAAAATCAGCCGGACTAGTTGATAGTCGATATTAATAAACACGCCCAGTTACGTACATGTAATAATTACCAAGTCGCCCCCAATGGCAATATTCACACCCCCGCGCCGCGCCGCCTTGGCCTTGCTGCTACTGCTAAGTGCCGGCAGCCACGCCGCCGCAAACACGCCAGACTTGCAGGCACAACTGGAACTTGCCGCCGACAGGCTGATCAAGACCCGCCTGCAATCGGCCGGGCCACACGGTTACCAGACCGCACTGACCGTCATCCCGCCACGCGAAGCCAGCCAGCTCCCCCCTTGCCGGACGCTGCCACAGATCCGGGCAGCAGACAGCCGCACCTTAAGCCGCATGCGCTTTGCCGTGAGTTGCCCGGGCGCCTGGCAAAGCATGTGGATCGTGCGCGCGAACCTCACTGCCCCCCCTTTGCCCGGTAACGGGGACAAAAGCGCAGACACGCCAAGCGCAAGCAGGCCGCTGATGCCGCCCGAGCGGATGCAGCAGCCGCTACTGATCAGACGCGGAGACAAGGTAGAGATTATTGCCCGCCAGCCCGGCATCGAAGTGCGGGTGGCAGGCGAAGCCCGCGATAACGGCAGGGAAGGCGATGTGATACGAGTGCAGAATCCGGCCAGTGGCCGCACCCTGCCGATGAAGGTTATCCAGCCAGGTGTGGTAACGCCTCTGGCGCAGTAAGCTGCGCTTGACGCAGACGCACCGAATCCACCACCCGCGTCAGCTTGCGGGCGTAATCCGGGTCGGTCGCGTAGCCGCCAGAGGCTAGCGAGCGGGCAAAGGCAGCGGCGTCGCTACCCGCACCCAGCGCACCGCGATAACGCGGATTGGACGAGAGCAGACGGGCATAATCATCAAAAGCCGCCTCATACCCGGGGTAGGCACGAAAAGACTCGACACGGCGCACAGACTGGCCAGCGAGAAATTCGGTCGTCGGCGTCCGGGCCGAGTCACCCGCCCAGCCCGCCCCCGCCTTGATACCGAACAGGTTGAAGCTGTGCGATCCGTCGCCACGCAGGATGGGGCGCCGTCCCCAGTCCGACTCCAGTGCCGCATGCGCGGCCACAATCTCGGGTGCCACCCCCAGCCGCGCCGCAGCCTGACGCGCATAGGGCAGAATGGATGCGACAAAGCCGGACGCTTCTTCATTTATCGATGTCACTGAAACCGGCGCAGCGGCCGCTTCCGGCATCGCAACACGGCGATGCAGCCATGCGCCCTCGGCGGAGAGCCCGGACAGCCCGGCGCTACCGTTGCCGATATACGCCAGCACTTCATCCTGGGTCTGCCGGTACAGGGCACTGAACTGCGGCGTCATGCCGGCAGTTTGCGGCATCGCCGGCACAGGGCGCGCCGTAGCAGCGGGCAGATAGCCGGCAATGAGTTGGGCTTGCTTGCCGGTTTCAGGCAGGAACATAAACATCCTCGTCACCGAACATCAAGCGGCTCAGCAAGACATGTTGCTCGCTCATCAACTTGCCGTTGCGTACATTCATTTGCCGGCAATGGCCGACTTTGACGCACAGCTTATCCCAATACAACTGACAGCGCCCGCCCAGCTCGGCGGGCAGACGCCCAAACAACTGCTGCATCGATGGCGTCCGGCTCGGCCCCAGCAGGGTGTGCAATAAACGCTCGCGCTCGCGCCGGCTGGCCTCCAGCACGCCAGTCAATTGCAGCAACTCTGCAGCCAGCGAATCGAGCGCGCCAGCATCGCAACGCGCGATGGCGGCAAACTGGGCCTCCAGTTGTGCCTCAAGCCGCTCATAGGCGGCAAGGTCGGTCTGAATTCCCGACATCAACTGCCTGAGCACCAGCGCTGCCGTCATCGGGCGGCGCCGTGATAACGGGCAATCAGCCCGGCCAGCTTGTCGGCATCGAAGCCTATCTCGCCACGGGCCAGCGCCTCGCGTAGCGCCAGCACCTTATCCATGTCCACGTCAGGCATCGCCGACAGCGCCTGCATCGTCGGCGCAATGCGGCCGGCCTCGCCCACGGACGCGGCGGCGCGTGCCGGCGAACTTGCCGGCGGCGTACTGCGCGTGCTGGTAGCCAGTTCACGCAGTTCGGTTCTTTGTGGGGTGATGCGCATAGATAGCCTCATGATCGATAAACCCGCTACCCTAACAAGGCGACAAAGCCGAACAAAAACTTAAAACTGTTCCGGCAGAGGCTTGAGCAGGGTGATGCGACGGTTATCCAGACGGATGTAATGGCCGTAGACCAGTTCCTTGAGGATGCGCGCCACCATCTCGCGCGACGAGCCGATGCGCTCGGCGATCTCTTGCTGGGTAAAGGTCTTTTCCAGTTGCAGCACGCCATCGCTCTCGACCATGACCTCGCCGAACAGGATACGGATGCGGCCATACACATCCAGCAAAGCCAGATTGCGCGCGACCAAAGACATGGAACGCACCATACCGGCCAGACGCAGCAGGATGCGCTGGCGACTGCTACTACTGGGCAGGCCATCCGCATCGCCAAACACCAACACCAGATCCTGACGGCGAAACTTCAACAATTCGCTGTTTTCATCGGCACAAATCCCCCAGGCACTGCCGCCGCCATCCAGATAGGACACCTCGCCCAGTACATCGCCGGCCTTATTGAACATGAAGACAAAACGCTTGCCGTTGCCGTCCTCGGCGCAGCACTGAACCCGGCCAGACAGCAGTACATAAATGCCATCCAGGACGTCACCTTCGCGGAACAGCAACTCGCCCTTGCGCAGACGCAAGGGCTGACCGGCCTCCAGCAACAGCGCCACGGAGGCGTCCGGCAGTTCGGCAAAAAAATCGCAGGAGGCAATCAGTTGCCGGTTAATTTCATTGTTTTTTGTCACGATTTCAGCTTCATCACTAGCCT
>NZ_JBOFOO010000380.1:0-2323 GCF_051659485.1 Craterilacuibacter sp.
CCCGTTGCCACCCCACTCCCGGGGCAGCCAGATCATCATGCCAGTAATATAAAGATATTCTTATTGGTCTGGCTTGATCCTGATCAGATGCTATCTAACTGTGTCTCCCATTTATGCCTAGCCAGACAACATGCTGCTATCTACCGTTTTGGGCCACTGCTCGCGCGCCACCATACAGCTGGCCTGCGGATAGTTCAGCATCAGCGCCTCCACCATGCACTGGGTCGCCTGCGAGGCGTGGCCATAACGCGGCAGCGTCAGGTTAAAGGCCGGGAAGTAATCCAGCTCCGACAGGTTCAGGCAGCGCAATTCACCGCTATGCACCCAATGCGCGGCATAGTGTTCCGGCAGATAGCCGATCAGCTCGCCCGTCAGCAACAGCATGGCGGTGCCTTCCATATGCGCGGAGGCCGCACGCATGGAAAAACCGTCGACTTCATCCAGAGGCGTCACCCCGGTCTTGCCGCGCCCGGCGATGGCAAAGGGCAGCAAGTCTTTCTTGCGGCTCGCCGGCGGCGCCAGCTGGAACACCGGATGCGAGGCTGCCGCATACAGGCGCTGGCGCTCGGAAAAAAGATGGGTATACGCGAGGCCGGGCATCTCGTGATCACTGGAGCACAGGCCGATACTCAGCTTGCCCTGCAACAGCAAGACCTCGATCTCGTTCGATTCCATCACATCCAGCGTTACGCTGACTTCGGGATATTTACGGGAAAACTCGCGCAAGCTGGCCGGCAAGCGGCACGCCGGATTCATCACGATGGTGTCGACCACACCGATGCGGACATGACCGAAAATCTGCTCGCGTATCTGCCCCAGCTTGTTTTCATACTGGCCAAGCTGGTTCAGCAGGCGCAGGGTTTCGTCGTAAACCTGCGCGCCTTCGGCCGTCAATTTAAAGCCGCTACGCCCGCGCTGGCACAAACGCATGCCCAGTCGCGTCTCCAGATCATTCATCTTGCAGCTGATGGCCGACTGGCTCATGCCCAGCTTGGCCTGTGCTGCCGAGAAGCCGCCGCTCTCGACGATGACCATGAAAATACGCAACAACCTGAGATCAAAATTATCCAGACGCACAAGCAAGCTCCGCTCCCTACGACCTACCGGCTCAGGCAGGCCCAACAAGAGAGCGCAAGCTACCGTCTATGAGATACCGCTGACTTGATACGGGTCAAACACAAGCAAAAAAGCCCCCGCACAGGCGGGGGCAAACTGAGTACATCACGGAAAACCAAACACTCAAGCCTTACAAAGTCAGCGCACCGGTAAACAGCTGGTAAGCAGCAAACAGGCCCAGGATCACGGCAATGGCAGCCAGCACCATTTCGTTACGGGTAAACGCGGCCAGTTTTTGCTCGCTGCGTGCCTTGAGGTAGAACAGGATACCCGGCGCATACAACACCATGGACAGCAGCAGGTATTTCGGGCCGGCCGCATACAGCAACCATGCGCCGTAAACCGAACCCAGCAGCGCAATGGCCATGTCCTTGCCGGCAGCACCTTCTTCGCCCCGGTAACCGTCCTTGCGCACGGCAATCATCAGTGCATACAGCGCACACAGCAGGTAAGGCAGCAGGATCATCGAGGTGGCCAGATACAAGAGATCCAGATAGGCCGAACCATTAAACAGGGTGATGATCAGGAACAGTTGCACCAGCGCGTTGGTCAACAGCAGCGCATTGACCGGCGCACCCTTGGCATTGGTCTTGGCGAGGAAGGCAGGCATGGTGCCGTCCTTGCCGGCCAGATACGGCACTTCGGCAGCCAGCAGCGTCCAGGCCAGCAGTGCGCCACCCACCGAGATAATCAGGCCGGCGTTCATCAGCGTCGCCCCCCAGTCACCGACTACGGCCTTGAGCACGCCGGCGGTCGAAGGGTTCTTCAGTGCAGCCAGTTCAGGCTGGGACAGTACGCCCAGCGACAGCAGCGATACGGCAACAAACATCAGGATAGACAGGGCGAAACCGATCATCGTGGCCTTGCCCACATCGGCCATTTTCTCGGCACGACTAGAGAAGATCGATGCGCCTTCGATACCGATAAACACCCAGGTGGTCACCAGCATGGTGCTCTTGACCTGATCAAGCACGGAGCCCAGTTCCGGACGCCCCCAGAAGTCGAACTGGAAGGTTTCGATCTTGAAGGCAACAAACACCAGCACCAGAAACAGGCCCAGCGGAATCAGCTTGGCGACGGTGGTGATGATGTTGATCATCGCCGCCCCCTGAATGCCGCGGCAGATCAGGAAGTGGTAAGCCCATAGCAGGACGGACGAGCACATGATGGCAGGCAGGGTATTGCCTTCGCCAAAGAACTCCAGCCC
>NZ_JBOFOO010000381.1:0-9992 GCF_051659485.1 Craterilacuibacter sp.
TCGGCATCGGTAAACGGGTAATAGATCATGCGTAGCGGCACAGCCGGGCAATACTGCGGCGCACTGATGGCCCGCATCGGGCCTGGCCCCATCATCGCCAGATCGGGTCTGGACGGCACCGGCTCGAGATCCGGTTCCGCTTGCAGGCTAGCACAAGCGCCCAGCAGGGCACTCAAGCCTGCGGTCACAAAAATCCGGCACAACATCGCGTTCTCCTGAAGAAGAATCCCGCCCTAGTCGCAGACGGAATCTACCCAGCATAGGCAAGGCGGGCGGCAAATGCCGGCCTTGCCTGCAGCAGACGCGAGCCTGTCAGTGTTTATTGTGCGTAAGACACATCCGCGCGGCGATTTTCGGCGTGGTCGGTCGGGGAAGCGCCTTCGGCACGCGGCTTTTCCTTGCCATAGCTGACGGCTTCAAGTTGGGCATCTTTCACGCCCAGCACTTCCAGCGAGTTCTTCACGCTCTCGGCGCGGCGCTGGCCCAGACCCAGGTTGTACTCGCGGCTGCCGCGGGCATCGGTATTACCCTGAATCTGCACTTTTTGCTGTGCATTAAGCTTGAGGAATTCGGCGTGAGCGGCCACCTTGGCTTGCTGGTCGGCCTTGACGGCATTGGAGTCGAAGTCGAAGTAGATGCTTTCGCCGGCCAGACGGGCACGCTCGGCCTGCATGCGCGCCTGTGCCGCAGCCTGAGCCTGCGCCTGAGCGTCCACAACAGGGGCAACCGGCGCCACGACAACCGGCTGGGCCGGCTGTTCGGTCACGGCGGCCGGCGGCTGGGTACTGGAGCAAGCGGCGAACAGGGAAACAACTGCGGAAGCCATCAATACGCGTTTAAACATGAAACTCTCCTGAGTGTGAACGGCATGACAGCACCGTCACGGGTTGAATGGGCCCCAAGCGGGATCCTGAACTTCTCCATTGATAACGCCTAGCCTGACCTTGCTGGCAGCATCGGGCGAACTGGCCCACAGCACGCTGCGTCCGCCCTGCTCGCTGGCAAACAGCACCATGCGGCCATTGGGTGCAAAGCTGGGGGACTCGCCGAAACTTTCGTCGCTGACCACGCGCGCGTCTCCGCTGGCCAGATCCTGCACCACCACGCGGAAACGTCCGCCCTCGCGGCGCATATAGGTGATGGATTTGCCATCCGGCGCAAAGCGTGGCGACACGTTATACGCGCCCTGCCAGCTGATGCGCTTGGCGGCACCGCCAGCAAGCGGTTGCAGATAAATCTGCGGCCCGCCGGCACGATCCGAGGTAAAGGCAATCTGGCTGCCGTCGGGACTGAAATCGGGTTCGGTATCGATGGCATCGCTATGGGTCAGCCGGCGCGGCGCTCCGCCATTGGCATCCAAGAGATAAATCTGCGAATTGCCGCTGGAAGTCAGCACCACCGCCAGACGGTTGCCGTCGGGGCTCCACGCCGGCGCCGAGTTGCTGCCCTTGAAGTTGGCGACCATCTTGCGCTGGCCCGAAACCAGATCCTGCACCCATACCACCGGCTTTTGCGTCTCGAACGAGACATAAGCCAGCTTGCGTCCATCCGGGCTCCAGGCCGGCGAAATGATGGGCTCTCTCGAGCGCAGGATGGTGCGCGCATGCTGGCCATCCACATCCGCGATCTGCAGCTGATAACTGGCGCGCCCCTGTTTCAGCACATAGGCGATGCGGCTATTGAAAAAACTCTTTTCGCCGAACAGGGCCTGATACACCTGATCGGCAATCTGGTGCCCGACCTCACGCAGACTGGACGCGGGCACGTCAAACTCGCCCTGCGCCAGCGTCTTTTTCGGCGCCAGCTGTTCCAGATAGAAGGTCACCCGGGTATTGCCGCCGCTACTAGGCAGCTGGCTGCCGGCCAGCACCGCATTGGCGCTTAGCGCACGCCAGACGCCGGCATTCACCGCCGCCGGCGTAGCGACCGTCATCTCGGCATTGGGCGGGGTGATGATATTCAGCATGCCGGTCAGTGCCAGATCACTTTTCACCACCGCGCTGACCGTCCGGTTCGCAGCTTCACCGGCCAAGGCCGGCACCGCCAGCGGATAACGGTTGGCACCGCCGCCGACGATATCCACCGTCAGCTCGGCCTGCGCCAGCAACGGCGTGAGACAGGCCAGCACGGCCAGGGTATTGCGTACCCGCTTGATCATTACTTCATCCTTTTAGTCGTGCGGCCGGAATTTGAGCGTGTATTCGCGAAAATCGGCGAAACGGGCACCGGCAGGCAATGGCGGGAAAGAACGTGTCTGCCACACGGCATCCTGTACCGCGCGGTCATACGCGGCGTTGCCGCTGGATTTGACGAGTTGCACCGCACGCACTTCCAGCGTCGGCAGCAAGCTGACCCTGACCACGGCTTCGGGGTTGCCGCTCATGCCCGGCGGCACCATCACATACGGCCGCACCCGGCCGCGCACCTTGTTCAGGTAAGCGCCGCTATCCGGCCCGCTACCCTGGGCGACGCCATCACGGGCGCCACTTGGGCCACCCTTTTGCGTCACGCTGGCACGCCCGCTGCCGGTCGGCCCATCCAGATCGGCCAGCAAATCATCGGCGGCATTACCGCTTTTGGCGCCGGGTTTGGCCTTGGCAGGTGGCGCAGGCTTGGCGACTTTTTCCGCCGCGACAGGCTTGGCGTCTGCCGGTTTGGACGGCGCAGGCTTGGGTACGGGCTTGATTTCCGGCTTGACTTCCTGCTTTTGCGGCGGCTTAAGCGGTGGCGGCTTTTTCTCGCTGGCGGCCAGCTTGACTTCAGCCTCGGCCAAGGGCGGAGCCGGCGGGACGACAGGCGCGGGCGGGCGAACAGGCTCGGGAGCGGCCACAGCAGGCGGGGTCTGCGGCTCGGCCACGGCACCCTGCGCGCCACGCCCCTTGCCGCTACCACCGCCGGCCCATAATTCAACCGCCAGCGGTGCACTCGTCAGCGGCAAAGGCTCGGGCGCAAAGCGCAACAGCACTAAAGCCAGCACGCCTGCATGCATGAGCAGCGACAAGCTCAAACCCGGCCAGCTGAGCCGGCCCTTATCCTTCATGCCATACACCACGCCTTACTGCCCCTGACGCACGGTCAGCGCTACCCGGCTAATCCCGTCCTGATACAGGCGGTCGGCAATTTTCACCACATCGCTGTACTTGGCATTCTGGTCGGCTGAAATCGCCACCGGCCGGCCTCCCTGCGCCAGCGGCAGAATGGCGGCCACCAGCGCATCCAGCGAATCGACGGCATGGGTCTTGCCATCCAGCGCCCATGCATAGCGCCCGCCGGCATCGTACTGCACCTCGACCGGTGCCTGATCGACCTGGGCCGCGCGACTGACGCTAGGCACATCGATCACGCCGGGCGTAAACATCGGCGCGGTCACCATAAAGATCACCAGCAGCACCAGCATTACGTCGATATACGGCACCACATTCATTTCATTCACAAGGCGGCGGGGTTTTCGATTCAGCATAAGGATAATTTGGCCATCGTTTTATAAAGACAACATGTGCTAGCGCAGAGTTCAACGACGTAGCAATAAAGTCACGCCATCACCTAGCGGCAATACGCACAACTCGAAGCGGCTATCGTGCTTGAGCGCAGCATTAAAGTCATGCATCAGCTGCACACTGGGCGGATCATCGGCCTGCGGCGTCACCACCCGGCCGGACAGAAAAATATTGTCCACCGCGATAATGCCGCCCTTGCGTACCAGACGCGCGCAGGCATCCAGATAGGCGGGATAGGATGGCTTGTCGGCATCGATAAATGCAAGATCAAACTCGCCCTCGCGTCCCTCGTCCAGCAAGGACTGCAGGGTATCCAGCGCCAGCCCCAGACGCAGATCGATGCGATCGCCCACGCCGGCCTTATCCCAGTGCGCACGCCCGATGGCGGTAAAATCGGCGCGCACATCGCAGGCCAGCACACGCCCGTCATCGGGCATGGCCAGCGCCACCGCCAGCGTGCTGTAACCGGTAAACACGCCGATTTCCAGATAACGGCGCACGCCGGTCAAGCGGGCAAGCCAGGCCATGAACTGGCCCTGCTCGGGTGCGATCTGCATCTTGGCAAAGCGCAGCTCTGCGGTGGCCTCGCGCAACTCGCGCATCACGGGGTGCTCGCTGACACCGATCTGCAACAAATAATCGTGCAGGGTTTCATCCAGCGGCAGGGTACGACTGGTCATGCTTTACTCACAAAAACGAAACGCCCGCGATGGGCGTTTGATAGATAATCATGCGTAGCTTAGTCCGGCTGGTAAACGTAGGGTTTCTGCGCCACGCGCGCTTCTTTCCAGCGGCGCTGATCGTCCAGATCCACTTCGCGCTCCCACCAGGTCAGACGCAGCTCGCGGCGCTCGGTGTCGACTTCCGGATGCTTTTCCAGAAAGCCGTTCATGAATCGGGTGAATTCGGATTGATACATCTTGTTATTCTCCGTTTGTTGTACGCGGATTGTAACCGAAAACCCGTACCGCAACATGACAGCCGCCTCAGCCGGCACACTCCACAGGCTGTGGCCGCGCATACAGCGGCTGGTCGACCACCAGGCTATTACCCACCACCTGCTTGGCTTTCTTCTTCACCTGCGCAGCGGCTTGCGCCACCTCGTCGTGGCTGGCAAAACGCCCGGCATGGCAGTTGACCACGCCAACAGATAGCGAAGTCAGCGGCATGAAGGCCATGTCGCCCCCGCGGCTGTTCACCTCGTAGCCGCCCTGCAGTACATGCTCCTCGGCAAAACAGTGGCGCACCTCGCGCTCGAACTGCGGCAGCAAGCGTTGCAGACGGGAATGCCAGTCCGCGCTTTCCATCACCACCACAAAGTCGTCGCCGCCGACATGGCCGACAAAGTCCTGGCGCGCATCCGATGCCTCCAGCAGCAGCCGTGCCACGAGACAGATGATGCGGTCGCCGGCGCTGTAACCGTACAGATCGTTGAACGGCTTGAAGTTATCCAGATCGGCATAGGCGACGACGAAGTCGCGTACCGTCTGCAGCTTGAGCGCCAGCGTCTCGCTGATGGGCACATTGCCCGGCAGCCCGGTCAGCGGGTTGGCGTAACGCGCCTCGTTGATCTGCAACTCGGTAATCTTGCGGATCAGGTCGAAACCGGTCGCCATGCCCAGATAGCGGCCACAGTCGGTCACCACGAAACCGTCGATCAGTGTATTACGGCCGCTGATTGCGACCTGTGCCGACAACTGATGCAGGTCCAGCGCCGCATCGACGCACATAGGCTCCCTATCGGCCATGGTCACGCACGGTTTCTTGCCGAACAGCTCGCGGTTGAATGGCCGGGCAAAACGCTCGAGCAGGGTGTGGCGGCGCAGGATGCCGACCGTCTCGCCCTGCTCGACCACCGGAATGGTCAGCAGCTCGGGGTCGGAAGCAAAACGCCGGTAGGCAATTTCATTAGGCTCATCCGGCGCCAGCGGCTTAATCGCGGCACACAGTTCGCGCGCGGTCAGCCGGCCGCTGACCGGCAATGCCGGCCCGCTGTGTGCGTCGAACATCACCGCCGCCTCAAGCTGTGCGTGGTGTGGCGAACTTTGCGGCCGGCCCAGCAGATAGCCCTGACCATAGCTGACACCCAACTGTTGCAGGATGCGCATCTCCTGCAGGGTTTCTATTCCCTCGGCAATCAGCTGCGCACGCGACGCACGCGCCAGCTCGACTACACTACGCACCACCTGTTCCTTGAACGGTTCCTGTTGCAGGCGGTAAGCGAAATGCTTGTCCAGCTTGACGTACTCCGGCCGCAGCTCGGACCACAGCCGCAGATTGGAAAAACCCTCGCCCATATCATCGAGCGCCAGACGAAAGCCGTGCGCACGCAGGCGCTCGACGGCAGCCTTCAGCTCCTGATAGCCGGTAGACGGCTTGAACTCGGTCAGCTCGATCACGATACGCGACACCGATAAGCCCAGTTGCCGCAGCAGGGCAACCGATGCACCGGCATCCGCACTCCACGCCATCAGCCCATCGGGCGTCATATTGAGAAACAGCGTGGCATCCAGTCTCTGACGGGCAAAAGCTGCAAACACGGTGTCGCGACAGCGCGCATCCAGCTCGGCCAGGCGGCCGTAATGCGCGGCGCGCGCAAACAATTCCAGTGGTGCCTCCAGCAGACTGCCGCGCGGCCCGCGCACCAGCGCCTCGTAGCCGAGCAGCTTGCCGGCAGCCAGGCCGAGAATGGGCTGAAACAGAACCGACAACTCGCCGCCGGCAATTACGGCTTCAAGCTCGGGGCAGGATGGCGCTAAGGTTTGGGATAGTTGGGACACGGTAATACCCGGGCAACGACAGATGCGCGCAATCTACCGCCAAAACATGACATAAATATAAAACACCACATGACTGCAATAATTGACGACGCCGTGCAGGGCAGCAAACGGGCATAGCCGTTTAGCGCGCATGCGCAAGTGATGGATCAGACAGCGATGGCAGCTGCCGCGACAGATAGCAAACGGGCACTTGAGGACACGCGTTAGAATGGCGGCCCCACCGCCACTCAAGGATTCAGCATGACCCCGACCGAACGCCAGACGCTGGCCGATTTTCTTGTCCACCCCGAGCACGAGGGGCGCGCCATGAATATGGCGATGCTGGAAGGCTATCTCGCGGCACTGGTGATCGGGCCGTCTACCGTCGCGCCGTCCTTGTGGTTTGCCCGGGTGTGGGACCACGAAAACGGCAAACAGGCGCCGGCGTTCGACAGCATGGACCAAGCCAACGCGATACTGGGTAGCCTGATTGCCTGCAACAACCTCATCTCCGAGCAGTTTGCCCGCGACCCGGCCGGCTTCACGCCCTTGTTTGCCACGGAGCCCGCGCAAAGCGCCACCGATTGGGGGCAGGGCTTTTATCTGGCCATGGGCTTTGCCCGCAACGAATGGGCACGGCTGATGAGCGAGCATCCGGCCTGGTTCCAGCCTCTGTTGCAGCCGGCGACACCCGCCGATGCTGCCAAAAGCAGCGCGGCACTGGCCAAGATCCATACCTTCTGGCAACACGGCCATCCGGCCCGTACACCACAAGAACCGCTGCGCCGCGTCGATAGCAAGATCAGCCGCAACGACCCCTGCCCCTGCGGTTCGGGCAAGAAATTCAAGAAGTGCTGTGGATAAAAAAGATAAACCGGCCGCATCTGTGGATAGATTGGGCACAGGCGGCAAAGTTTGCGCGTGATCAATACCCGCTGATGAGGGGCAAGGCAGAATGGATCGCTTTCTCAAGCATTCTGTCTGCCAATACCCGATGCAATACCCTGTAAAATACCTACTCGATGCGCTACCCGATCTGTCCCGCAGTGAAGCCCTGCTGAAAGAGCTGTGCACACAATCGCCGGAAACACTGTCCCGTTTGGGGCAAGAGCTGATGCAGACGCTAAGCAAGGTCAAGGCCGAGCTTGACACGCTGCGCCACAACAGCCCGCTGCTGTAAACCATGCGGCCACTCCGGCATGAGTAAAGCCGGCATCTAAGCACCTTTTTATAAACAAAGGACGCCGCACTTGGCCTTACTCACCCTGACGCGTGGCAAATATGCCAGCCTACATATCCGGCCTCGCTGGCCTGCCCGGCAGATACAGGTCGATTTAAAAGCCTTAGATCGGCTGCAGCGTGTTCAGACCAAACTGCCTCAGCACATTAGCCTGATACTGACGCGAGGCTACGAGAAAAAAGCATCCCGTCTTGGTTTAGCCCGCAAACAGTTTCGTCTGCTCGGCATCGGCGCATTTCGCCTGTTTTACTCCAATAGGCGAAATGAAATAGCCGCTATTTTTGGAAGCAACGGCCACGATGTAGACGGCATGCACGTTGATGTTTCTCTTCTATTGCATGGACATCGTGTCAGGCTACTCCCTCTGGGCGTATTCACCCCCCTATTCTGGCAACAGCGCCGGGTAGCACGATTTTCACTTCCGCTGAGTCAGGTCAAGCAAGCCCTTATTAACGAAGGCTTTCGAATCCACTCAAATCCGACAGAAAGCCTGCAAATCCATTGTGATCTCGCGGCTTAATGTCCTGGATATGTCCCCGCTTGCTCCGCCATCAGGCCAGCCTAGCGCTGCTGTAAACCGCGCCTACAGCAGCGGCGACACCAGGTTGGCCATCCCTTCCTTGAGCCGTGCCGCCAAGCCGCGCCGCTGCCAGAGTCCGGCCTCGACTGCCAGCGCATCCTGTTCATAGGATTGCTGCAAGGCAATCAGGTCATGGGTAAAGCGGGCATCCAGCACCAAGAGCATCAATTCGAAATTCAGGTGCAGGCTGCGCATATCCAGATTGACGGTGCCGAACAGCGACAAGGTGTCATCCACGGTGATGCTTTTGGTGTGCAGCAGGCCACCACGGTACTGCATGATATGGACGCCGGCGGCGAGCAGATCATCGAAATACCAGCGGCTGGCATACTGCACCAGACGCGAATCGTTTTTCTCCGGCAACAACAACCTCACCTCCACCCCGCGTAATGCCGCGTTCTGCAAGGCCAGCGATAGCGCATCCCCGGGCACGAAATAAGGCGTCGTCAGCAATAAGCGGGTGTGGGCGCGGTTGACCGCTTCCAGTATCAACCTGAGATTGACGCCCTTGTCGACGCCGGGGCCGGACGGCACCACCTGCACCACCGAGGGCGGCAGTGCCGGCAAGGCCAGCGTCGCGCTTTCTTGCGCAGGCGGCTCACCAGTTTGCAGTATCCAGTCGTAGGCGAAGACCGTGCGCAGCGCATCCAGTGCCGGGCCCTCGATACGCACCATGGCGTCCACCCATTCGCCAACGCCGGCATTCTGCTTGAAGTAGCGCGGATCAAGCAGATTGAGGCTGCCGGTATAGCCGGCGCGATTGTCTATCAGCGCGATCTTGCGGTGCAGGCGCAAATCGGCACGCACGAAGGGCATCTGCCAAGCGCGCACCATCATCGCCGCCTCGACCCGGATACCTGTTTTACGCAGCCGCGCAGCACCGCCGCCGGCCAGATAGGCCTTGGAGCCCATCGCATCCAGCAGCACCCGGCATACGACACCGCGCGCAGCCGCCGCGATCAGCGCCGCCTCGACTTCATCTGCCGCGCCGCCCGCATTCCAGATATAAAAAGCCAGATCGACCCGTTCATGTGCGGCAGCAATATCGCGCGCCAGCGCCCGCAAAATGGCACGGGTGTCGCTCATCAGGGTCAGCGTATTGCCGGCACAAGGCGGCAGATGGGTGAGCCGGGTCGCCATCGCGGCCATGGCATCAAAATCGCGGCTGGCAGCCGTCGCCGGATGCGGTGCCTGATGCCCCGGCAACAGCCAGCCGCGAAAGTGCCGGGTGTATTCCAGCACCCGCTGGTGACGCGAGCGGCCTATCGGACGCTCGCCCACCAGCAGGTAGAGGACAAAACCGCCAAAAGGCACGGCCAGCGTCACCAGTATCCAGGCAAAGCTGGAGCCTGGCGGATGGCGGGTCAGCATTACCCTGAGTGCCACACCAATGACCAGAAGGGCATCGAGGGCGATGATCAGGGTGCCGACCCAGTTCCAGTTGTCCATCAGTCGCTCCGTTTTTTGGCTACTGACAGTCTAGAGGCCATGGCCTGCCCTTAGCGATCCGGATGATAAGGTTTGCCCAGCGACAAGGGCTGGTTCAGCAAAATGGTGCGCGGATTGCGGCAGATCAGCACCAGTACCAGAATGGTCGCCAGATACGGCAGCATGGACAAAAATTCCGACGGAATCGCCAGCCCCAGCGCCTGAGCATGGAACTGCAGCACCGTCATGCCACCGAATAGCCAGGCACCCAGCAACACCCGCTCCGGACGCCAGGTGGCGAACACCACCAGCGCCAGCGCAATCCAGCCGCGGCCGGCGGTCATGCCCTCGACCCACATCGGGGTATTCACCAGCGACAAAAAGGCTCCGCCCAGCCCCGCCATCGCGCCGCCGAACAGCACGGCCAGATAACGGATGCGCCGCACCGGATAGCCGATGGCGTCGGCCACCGCCGGCTTTTCACCGAC
>NZ_JBOFOO010000382.1:0-2007 GCF_051659485.1 Craterilacuibacter sp.
ACATCATGTGCTGGCATGTTTGTCCGGTGAGTTGGGGTGGCAGTTGGATGCATAAAGCTCAACCGCGCGGATACGGTCTTCGTATGAGTACATGGACTACCTCCAAGAAGTCCAAGTTTTTGTTCGCCCCCCCTTCATCCTGCCGAACTTCCTTGATCAATTGCCCCTCGTACCCCAAAATTCCCACCGGGATGACTGCCCCCATATTGTTTACCCGCCTGCGCCCTTAGAAAACACAGGTAGATACTCGATTCTTGGGGGATCAGTCATCCATTTTTACCGTAGTGAAACGACGAAGAGCCAAACTGCTTCTAAGATTCACTGCATCAGCGTACAGGTGACACGGCTTCTGAAAACGCATCGATAATGGCCGCGACGATATGCTCGGCCAGGGCTGGGCTTTGTTCCAGCAAGCGATAGCGCTTGATCAGCTTGTTGGAGATGCTATTACCGTTTTCGCGCACGCTACGGATGATCACATCCAAGTCGTTATCCGGAGCTTCCAGTACTTGTTTGATCGCTTGGCGGGCACGTTCATTGGCTTGCAGAAAGCGGGCTTCGTCTCGCATTTCCAAGCTCAGGGTCTGGTCGATCACATGAGCCAGATACGCCACATGGGCGGTCAGGTCCGGGTAAGCCCAAGCCGGGCGCGCGTCTTCGTACGCATCAAAGTGAAAGTTGAAGACCACGCCGTCTTCTGCCTCAATGCTTTCGGCAAAGCGGTAGTGTTGGTTGTAGCGCTGTAGCAGTGGACGCGAGAAGCGTTCCAGCACCCGGTTGTAGTCCGCCCGGTTGCGTGTGCTGTGGGTGATGGTGGCAGAGACAGGCAAAATAATGGGAGCAGGCACCTGGCCATCCCGCCGCAGTACATCGTTGATCAGGAAGCGTGAAATCCGGCCATTGCCGTCCGCCATAGGGTGCACGTATACAAAGCCGAAGGAGGCTACCGCCGCCCTCAGTAAGGATGCCTGAGCTTGCGTACGGCTCAGGAAGACTGACAAACCACCCAGCATCGGCACAGTATCGTCCCAATGTGGCGCAATATAATCGACTACCGGTTGGTAGTGTGATGTGTGGCCAACAAATACAGGAGATCGACGTAAGCCATAGCGTAATGCCGATTCGCCTAAGATGCCTCGCTGTAGGCTGGTAAGTGTTTCAGGCGCAAAAGGGTCATCGTGACGGCCGCACTCCCTTTCCATTACCGCCGCAAAGCGACGGATGCGGTCTTCTTGCCCTTGCTCTCGTTCGATCTGGAAGCTGGCTCGGCTTTCCTTGACTGTCAGCCATACCGTGCTGCGCAGGATCAGATCCACACCGTAATCGTCCTCTAATTCAACTAGCTTAGCCGCGATGTCGTATGCCTCAGCCTGTCTGATAGCATCCGTACGCCGGACTATAGGGCAGAAATCGCGATTGCCTGGCAAGTTGTCCCGTACCCGCCAACGCGGGTTGTTGATCGGGGCTCCCGTCAGATAGCGCTTGCTATCCAGCGCATCCACATAATTGCCACGCGCTACGCCTGCAAAATCAAGCAGCCTCCCTGCCAGCCATTCATACAGGAAGCCGGCGCGTCTGGCGTAGGCGCCGGTGGGCTCAGCATGGATCCAACCAGTTAGCGCCTCTTTGACCGCAGGCCGTTGAAATAGCCTGCTTAAAAATTCGAGGTGTACTTCTTCATGCTTGAGCGCAAACGTTAGCTGATCCTTCAGTGTTTCGGCTGGCCGGTAACTCTCTGGATAGACCTCTCGTCGGAGGTCATTCTCCAGCACTGTCGTGCGTGAGCTACCGATGGTGCTTTGCACGGCAAACGGATGGACTGGGTCGATGTCGTAGGCCTTGGCAAGCCATTGGTAGCCGATAGTGGGCATCGTTTTGTTTATCCCGTTACTGAAACGATTACATTATGACTATTTTTAGAAAAAATAGTTACAACTAGAGCCGTGACTATGCACAGCCAACCACGTCTAGCTGTAGTGGTTTAATAATCACAGACACCTCGATAGG
>NZ_JBOFOO010000383.1:0-8164 GCF_051659485.1 Craterilacuibacter sp.
CCGAGCACTTCGACGAATTTCTGGCCGGTGCGCATGCGATGGACCAGCACTTTTTCAGCGCGCCGTTTGACGCCAATATGCCGGTGCTGCTGGCACTGATCGGCATCTGGTACAACACCTTTTATGGTGCGCATACGCATGCCATCATGCCTTACGATCACGGCCTGCGCCGCTTGCCGGCCCACATCCAGCAGCTGGATATGGAGTCCAACGGCAAGCGGGTCGGCCGTTCGGGTGAGCGTCTCGATTTTGATACCGGCCCTGTGATCTGGGGCGAGGAGGGCGTCAACAGCCAGCATGCCTTTTTCCAGTTGCTGCATCAGGGCACCCGTCTGGTGCCGTGTGATTTTATCGTGCCCATGCACAGCCATTACGATCCGGCGCAGCACCGGGTGCTGGTGGCCAATGCTTTTGCCCAGACCGAGGCGCTGATGCGTGGCAAAACCCAGATCGAGGCCACCGCCGAGCTTGGCGGGGTGTCGGGCGAGATGCTGGATATGCTGGCACCACAAAAGACCTTCCCCGGCAACCAGCCCAGTAATACGCTGGCACTGGACAAGGTCACGCCGTATTCGCTGGGGATGCTGCTGGCGCTGTACGAACACAAGGTCTTTGTGCAGGGCGCGATCTGGGGGCTGAATTCTTTCGATCAATGGGGGGTCGAGTATGGCAAGCAACTGGCCCGCGCCATCCTGCCCGAGCTGGGCCCGGAGCATGGCATCGGTGTGCACGACAGTTCGACGGCCGGCCTGATTCACCACTATCGTCAGCAACATGAATACTGAAGCCCTGTGCCTTGCCATTGGTGCACGCCTGCGCGAGCGTGGACAAACCGTGGCCACGGCCGAGTCGTGTACCGGCGGCATGATCGCCGCGGCCTTGACTGATATTGCCGGTAGCTCCGACTGGTTCGGCTGGGGCTTTGTCAGCTATGCCAACGCAGCCAAGTGCGGCATGCTGGGGGTGAACGCAGCGAGCCTGGCCTCGCACGGTGCCGTCAGCGAGGCTGTCGTGCGTGAAATGGCGGATGGTGCCCGCAAGGTGGCGGGGGCCGACTGGGCTATCTCCGTATCCGGTATCGCCGGCCCCGGTGGCGGTTCGGCCGACAAACCGGTAGGAACGGTGTGGCTGGCGATTGCCGGCCCGGATGGGGGCGAGGCCTGGCTACGGCATTTTAGCGGCGACCGCGCAGCGGTTCGCCAGCAAACGCTGGATGCTGCGCTGACGAAGCTGGCTGGGAGGCTTGGCGTGTAGGCAAGGCAGGCATAAAGCCTGCCTTGTGGTTGCGCGCCTGGCTACAGCAGTTGCCAGCGTCCTTCGCCCAGCAACTCAAGCTGGTGCGGGTGGTGGATGTTCAGTGTGCTGCGGTGGCCGACACTGATCAGTACCGTGTGCGGCAAGTATTCGCGCACCAGTGTGTACATCGCATGTTCCAGTCCTTCATCCATCGCGCTGGTGGCTTCATCCAGAAATGCAGCCTGCGGTCTGGCCAAAAGCAGACGGCCAAAAGCGAGGCGCTGCTGCTCGCCCAGCGACAAGATATGTCCCCACTCCGCGTTTTCATCCAACCGGCTTGTCAGATGGCCAAGTTGCACCCGTACCAGTATTGCCGCGGCCTCGGTGCCGGCCTTAGCTGCGCTCGGGTAATAGAGTGCATCGCGCAAGCTTCCTTGTGGCAAATAGGGTTTTTGCGACAGGAAAATAGCGCGGCCTTCAGGGCGGGTAATCTGACCGTCGCAATAGGGCCACAGGCCGGCAATGGCACGCAACAAGGTGGTCTTGCCGCTGCCCGAGCGCCCGCGTATCAATAGCGGTGCGCCCGGTGCAACGTTGAGGCTGGCGCGGGAGAGCAAGACGCGTTGCTGCGGGGTGTACACACTGAGTGCGTTCAGGCTTAGCGCATGGCCGCTTTCCGTTATTTGTGGGCTAGGCAGCTTGTCGGCCTGTTCGATGGCATCGACAAAGCCGGTCAGACGGTCGAGGACCGCGCGGTAGCCGGCAAAATCGTCGTAAGCGCTACGGAAAAACGACAGATTGCCCTGCAGTTGTCCGAATGCCTGTGCAGTTTGCACCATATCGCCTAGCGTAATCTCCTTGGAGAAAAAACGTTGCGCCTGAATGATGAAGGGGAAGACCGCCGCGGTCTGGCTGATGACAAAGTTGAAACCCTGAAACTTCAGCGAGCGGTAAACAATGGCCCAGGCATTGCCGATGATGCCGTCAAAGCGTGCCCTGAGTTTGCTACCCTCTACACCTTCGCCACGGTAAAAAGCCACGCTTTCGCCGTATTCGCGCAAGCGCACCAGCGAATAGCGGTAGTCGGCGTTCAGCTGCTCGTTAAGGAAGTTCAGGCGGATTAAGGGCTTACCGATCTTGAAGGCAAAGAAGGTCGCGATGATGACGTAGATGTAGACGACAAACACCATGCCGCGCGGAATCTCGGTGCCGAACAGATTAAGGACGCCGGACAGTCCCCACAGAATAATGGTGAATTCTATGGTGGATACCAGCGCATCAATGACGCCCATGGATAGCGAGAGCGACATGGCGGCAAAGCTGGTGACATCCTGCTGTAAGCGCTGGTCGGGGTTGTCGGCAGGGGTGTCCAGATATTGGCTGCGAAAATAAGCCTGCTTGTCCAGCCAGCGCGATAGCAGGCGCTCGTTCAGCCACTGGCGCCAGTGCAGGCTAAAAGACTGGTTCAGATAGTAGGCGGTCAGCGCGCGCACGACATGCACCGATGCCAGCACGGCAAAGCCCCACATGGCGACCCAGAACAACTGCTCATCCAGTTTTTGCAGGGATGCGTACATCTGGTTGTACCACTGCGAAAACAGCACGCTCATCCTGACCCCGAACAGGGTGAAAAACAGGATCAGTGCCAGTAGCAAGGCCGGCTTCGGATTTTTTCTGACCGAGAAGAAATCGCCGCTCAAACGCCAGAATTGCGCGCCCCAGATGGTAAAACGCACCAGTGCCCAGCCTGTTATCAGCGTAGCCAGCAGTGTGATGGAAAACGTTTTAAGCAGCCACACGCTGCTGGTGACGAGTTCTTGACCCCAGTTCATACTTTCTCCGCGAGCATTTTTTCATGCTGATCAGTTTTATATCTTCTCTAGCATAATCATTTTCCGGTCTTACAGGGGGATGGTCTGATCACGCGCAGGCTATGGCTGCCATTTGCAGGGTAATATAGAGTGGCCACAGTTATGGCTACTTAAGGCTTTTTTGCAGAATGAAATGCCAAATTTGTTTGGATTATTACGTTAAAGGATGAAAAATGCTGGCCACCCTGATGCTTTTTATTAGCAAGGTGTTTTTCGTGCTGGCCGCATTGCTGCCCATTATGAACCCACCGGGCATGGTGCCGATTTTTCTGGCGCAGACGGCACGCAATACCGAAGCCCAGCGCAATTATCTGGCGCGGCGTATCGCGATTAGCAGCTTTGTTTTGCTGTTGGGCAGTATGTATATCGGCAGTTATGTGCTGGAGTTTTTCGGCGTGTCCCTGCCGGTGGTGCAACTCAGTGGCGGCCTGCTGATTACCTTTTCCGCCTGGCGGCTATTGAACGATACGCCCGCTGACGCCAGTCCTGCCAGCATGCAAACGGGTGAGCACATCAGTAAGGAAGAGCTCAAACAGCGTGCTTTTTATCCGCTGGCGTTTCCGCTGACCGTTGGGCCTGGCTCGGTTTCGGTGGCCATTACCCTTGGCGCATCCATGACCCAGGCTGGGCATGGCATCCTCAAATACACGCTGGCGCCTGCCGCCAGTCTGGTGGGGGTCGCGCTAGTCAGTTTTTTTGTCTTCTGGTGTTATCGGCATGGCGAAAAGCTGACGCGTATTCTGGGGGCGACCGGCGAGCTGATTTTCATGCGCCTGACTGCATTTATCCTGCTGTGCCTGGGGGTGCAGATTATGTGGGATGGTTTCAGTCAGCTCTTGGGCGAGTTGATCAAGGCCCATGCATGATGTTCTTGCCCATGGACTCGCGGGTACGTGCTGTTTTTATTCCGGAGCCCGCCCCAACTGGTTGCGGCCCCGGTTTTTGGCCACATAAAGGGCTTGGTCGGCTGCATGTATCAATTCGTCCAGGCTGGTGATTTGCCCGGGGCGCATGCACGCAATACCAGCACTTAGCGTTAAGGGGATCGTGGTCTCGCCATGCACCAGACCATGGCGCTCGACTTGTAGCAGCATGCGTTGGGTCGCCGATGCGGCTTGTTCGGCATCGGTCTGCGGCATCAGCATGATGAACTCTTCTCCGCCATAACGCCCGAACAGATCCTCGTGCCGGGCCGTATCCATCAGATTGAGGGAGATAGCCTGCAAGGCCAGATCACCGACGGCATGCCCCCAGGTATCATTGATCCGCTTGAAGTGGTCGGCATCAAACAGGACCATGCTCAGGGGCGTGCCTTGGTGCACGGCTTCCTGCCATTGCGCTTCGGCACACTGGCGGAAATGGCGACGGTTGAAGAGGCCGGTCAAGGGGTCGATACGCGCCTGTTTTTCAGCTTGCTTCTGTAGCAGAATGCGCTGCTTGACCTCTTTCTCCAGCCGCTGATTGTGTAGCAATGCATTTTGTTTTTCTTGCTCTACATTTGCGATGCGGTGGCGGATTTCAAGGTACTGCAGGCGGCGTGCGGCTGCCTCACCCAATAAGGCTTCTTTTTTCTGGTGAAAAGACTGGTAGTAGGTCAGTGCCGCCTGATATTGCCCTTGCCCTTCCATCAGGGCAGAAAGCTGGAAGCAGGTCAGGTAGGCAAGACGGGCCGCACCTATTTTTTCTGCCAATGCGAGTGCCGCTTCCAGTTGGGTCTGGGCGCGGTGGCTGGCGCCTTTCTCCATCAGGCGGACTCCCATGCTAAAGAGTGCCTGTGCTTCATGTCGTGGCAGGTGCAAGCGGCGGGCAATGGTCAGCGCTTCGGCCAGACTGGTACTGCCATCGCTGCCGGTGCTGTCTTCTGCCTGCGCCAGAGTAACCAGGTATTCGGCCAGGTACTCTTCGTGCCCCAATCTACGCAGCAGCAGGATGCTGCGCTGTATCAGCACCAGCGCCTCCTGTTTATGGCCTTGCGCCAGTTTGGTGTGTGCCAGGCTGTCCAGCGCCAAGGTCTCGATCAGGGTTTCACCGAGTTCTCTTGCCATCTGTATGCTGCGGTTCAGATAGGTGACTGCTTTTTCGGGCTGATCCAGAAAATGGTAGCTAAAGCCCAGGCTATTGTAGGCGCGCGCCAGCCACATGCTATCGCCCTGCGTTTCCAATGTCTGGCAGGCATCCAGCTGAATCGTCATTGCATCGGGGTATAATCCCTGCAATATGTAGATATTGCCGATCAGACACAGCAGGATCGCTTCACCTTGGCAGTCGTCCGCTTGGGCCGCTATTTGCTGGGCGCGTACCAGATCTTCCATGGCAGGTAGAAAGCGTCCTTGAGCCGTCAATACCTGTCCCCGCAGTTGCAGCGCCTGCCGCAAGCGTGATGCTTGGGATGACTCAGGCAAAGCGAGGATGTGGTTCAGGCATGCCAGTGCCGCATCAAGATTGCGGGCATAAAGGCGGTTCGCCTCATCCAGCATGGTATCAAAGGATGCGGTCTTGCCTGGGGGCGTTTTTTCCATAGAGTTTGATCGGTACCGTTTTAAAACACAGCATCAATATATAATCTGAGACTTATAATGTCGAGGCTGAATTGATCAGCCGGGAGTAGTCATGCAAGAAAATATGCGCTTGAGTCGCCGCCTGACCGAGCTGGGTCTGGTGGCATCCCGTCGTGAAGCCGATGAATGCATAGAAATGGGCTTTGTATTTGTCGATGGCGAGCCGGTGCAGGCACTGGGGAGCCGGGTTGGCCCAGAACAGGCCGTTACGCTGGTTCGCACAAAAATCCAGCCGCCGCCATCCCGCATTACGCTGCTGCTGAACAAGCCCGCCGGCGTGGCTAACCCGCTGCCTCTGCTGCTGGCCAGCAATCATTGCAGCAAAGACCGTAGCGGCTGGGCATGGCTTGCGCGTTGTAGCAATCATTTGCAGGAGGCCGGCTGGCTGGATGCCGATGCCAGCGGCTTGATGGTGCTGACTCAGGATGATTCTCTGGCCCAGCGCCTGACTCGGGATGCGCGGGATTACGAGCAGGAATATCTGGTGTGGGTGGATGGGGGGCTGGATGAGGCGGCACTGCTGCGCCTGAATGCAGTACGCGAACTGGAGGACGGGCCGTTGTTGCCGTTCAAGGCCAGCCGCCAGGGTGGGCGGCAACTGCGTCTGGTCTTGCGCGAGAATCGTGAATATCTGGTACATAGGTTGATGGATGAGGCGGGTCTCAAGGTGCAGGCCGTCAAGCGTCTGCGTATCGGACGCATCGCGCTGGGTGCGCTGGAAGAAGGTCAGTGGCGCTTCCTGATGATGGGCGAGCGTTTCTGATTGGCATGCACGGCATGGGCACTGCATGATAAAATGCTATTTATAATCCCCTAGACCGTTTGCATCTGACGCAACACCTGTAAAAGCACTGGAGCTTTCATGAGTACTTCGATTTTTGCCGGCGTGACGCTGGCTCCGCGCGATCCTATTCTCGGCCTGAACGAGGCATTTAATGCTGATGCACGCAGCACCAAAGTGAATCTGGGTGTGGGTGTCTATTTCGATGAAAACGGCAAGATCCCGTTATTGTCGGCAGTTAAAGTCGCAGAAAAGGCGAGACTGGAAGCCATGCCGCCACGCGGCTATCAGGCGATCGAAGGCAATGCCCAGTACAATCAGGCGGTGCAAAAGCTGCTCTTGGGGGCCGATAGCGAGTTGATTGCAGCCGGTCGCGTGGTGACGGCACAGGCTTTGGGCGGCACGGGTGCGCTGAAAATCGGTGCCGATTTCCTCAAGGGGCTCAAGGCCGATGCCAAGGTTTATATCAGTGATCCATCGTGGGAAAACCACCGTGCGCTGTTTGAAGCGGCCGGTTTTGTCGTGGAAAACTACCCGTACTACGATGCGGCAAGCCGCGGGGTCAACTTCACGGCGATGAAGGCTTTCCTGCTGAGCCTGCAGCCGGGCTCGGTGATTGTATTGCATGCGTGCTGCCACAATCCGACCGGTGCCGATATGTCGGATGCCCAGTGGGGCGAAGTGGTCGAAATGTGCCGCGAGCGCGGTCTGGTGCCTTTCCTCGATATGGCTTATCAGGGCTTTGCCGAGGGTATCGCGCCTGACGCGGTGGCGGTACGCCTGTTCTCGGCCTCCGGCCTGCAGTTTTTCATCTCCAGCTCTTTTTCCAAGAGCTTCTCGCTGTATGGCGAGCGCGTCGGTGCCTTGTCCATTATCACCGCCGACAAGGATGAAGCGGCCCGTGTCCTGTCCCAGCTCAAGCGTGTGATCCGTACCAATTATTCCAACCCGCCTATTCATGGCGGCGCGGTGGTTGCTGCGGTACTGAGTAGCCCCGAGTTGCGCCAGATGTGGGAGGACGAATTGGCCGGCATGCGTGACCGTATCCGTGCCATGCGTTCCGGTCTGGTGGATGCACTCAAAGCCAATAAGGTTGAGCAGGATTTTTCGTTTGTGACGGCACAGCGCGGCATGTTCTCCTATACCGGGCTGACTGCGGCTCAGGTTGAAGTGCTGCGTGCAGATTACGGCATTTATGCCGTGTCTACTGGCCGCATCTGTCTGGCTGCGCTCAACCGGAACAATCTGCCTTATGTCGCCGAAGCAATTGCTCAGGTTGTCAAAGGCTGATTTTTTGCCGTATAGATAGGTAACAAAGCCGCCGGCATTGCTGGCGGCTTTGTTTTTTTGCAGATGGCCTGCGTGTGATAGACGAGTAAATTGCGGGAGCACCCATTGGATACCGGACCCTCTTTGCACGGCCTGAGCCTCTCTGCCGATGATCAGGCCAGCCTTGCCGCCTTACGGCGCATGAAGACGCTGGCGCTGGCTTTACTGGTAGGTGCTTTGTGTCTGGCGCTACTGGCTCACTGGCAATACAACACCCACCCGGTGTGGCCTTTTGTGGCGGCCTTTGCCGAAGCGGCAACCGTCGGCGCCATGGCCGACTGGTTTGCGGTGGTAGCCTTGTTTCGTCATCCTCTGGGCTTGCCGATCTGGCATACGGCCATCATTCCGCGCAACAAAAGCAGGATTGCGCGCAATCTGGGCAGTTTTAT
>NZ_JBOFOO010000384.1:0-2911 GCF_051659485.1 Craterilacuibacter sp.
TGCAGTCGCGCGGCTACCGCGGCCAGGGCCGCATCATGGTCGATGCCGCCCGCAGCGGCATCAGCGAGCACGGTATCGCCCACTTCCACCGCAAAGTCGCCGCCTGCTACACCGGCCAGAACGGACAGAATGATGCCAGCGCCTGAATGGCTACACGCCACGCTAGGCGAGACACGCCCCCTCGCCGACGGCATCTGCCAGCTGAGCTTGCTACCGGACACCCCCTATCCGGCGTACGCGTCCGGCAGCCACCTGCTGGTGCGTGTCGGCGGGCAGACCGACAGCCCGGCAAACGCCTATTCGCTGCTGGACTACCGGGCCCACGATAGCGTGCGCATTGCCGTGCGGCACGCCGAAGCGTCGCGTGGCGGCTCGCACTGGCTGCACACGCTCAGGCCGGGCGACCGGCTTTGCATCAGTACGCCGGCCAACCTGTTCCCGCTGGCACCTGATGCCGGCGGACATGTGTTTATCGCGGGCGGGATCGGCATCACGCCGTTTATCGCGCATCTGGCCGCACTGGACGCCGCCGGCCAGCGCGCCCGGCTGCACTACGCCTACCGCAGCATCAGCAAAGCGGCCTTTGTGGCAGGCCTGTCCGGCCGTGCCGATACGCAATGCTACGACGCCAGTTGCGGCCAGCGCATGGACATCAGGGCGCTGCTGCAAGGCATAGACGCGCACACCCATGTCTACGCCTGCGGCCCACAACGGCTACTGGACGATGTCGAGCTTCACGGCGCAGCCCTGCGCGCCACCGGGCGCCTGCATATCGAACAGTTCAGCCCGCCCGCGCATCAGGCGATAGACGAGGGCTTCACCGTACAGCTAGCCCGCAGCGGCCAGCGACTGGCGGTGGCGGCGAGCGAAACCATCCTCGATGCCATCCGGCGGCAAAGCACGGTCAAGGTCGAAAGCCTGTGTCTGGAAGGCTACTGCGGCACCTGCGAAACCCGCCTCCTGTCCGGACAGGCGGCACACCGCGACCAGTACCTGAGCGAGCAGGAGAAGCAGGCGCAAGACCGCATCATGCTGTGCGTTTCGCGCGCGGCCTGCCCGCATCTGGTGCTGGATCTGTAGCCGGGCTCAGCCGTCAATTACCTGCGGTGCCAGCCGGATGCCGTACTTCTTCATTTTGTACTGCAAGGTGGCACGCGGCAGGCCGCAGCGGCGTGCCGCTTCGGACAGGTTGGGATAACGGCGCAGGTAATGCAGCAGCAACTGGCGCTCGAAGCCGGCCAGTTGCTCATCCAGCGTGCCTGACGCCTCGTCGACCTCGGGCGGCGCTACTGACAGCGCTGCAGGCGGTGCCGGCTCGGCGGCCGGTCGTGGCGGCGCAGTTTGCTCATCTTCCTCCAGCAGTACGAAGTCGAGCTCCTCGCCGTTTTCACAGAAAATCAGGCTGCGCAGCATGATGTTTTCCAGCATGCGCACATTGCCCGGCCAACTGTGCCGTTGCAGCCGTTCGAGCACCGCCGTACTGATGCGCAGCACCCGATTGCCGGTCAGTTTGCCGTGGCGGGTAAGAAAAGCGTGTGCCAGCAAGGGAATATCGCACCGGCGTTCACGCAGTGGCGGAATGCTGAGATAACCGACATTCAGCCGGTACAAAAGGTCAGGGCGGATGCGCTGCCGGCTGAGCATTTCCTGCGGCGACTCGTTGGCAGCTGCGATAATGCGCACGTCGACGCGAATCTCCCGGCTGGCACCCACACGGCGGAAAGTCATCTCCTGCAAGGCACGCAACAGCTTGGCCTGCACCGCCAGCGGCATCGAATTGAGTTCATCGAGAAACAGCGTGCCCCCATGCGCACCTTCGAGCAGGCCGGCACGGTCTTCGGCACCGGTAAATGCCCCCTTCACCGTGCCAAACAGCGCGCTTTCAAACAACTGCTCGGGCGTGGCGGCACAGTTAAGCACCAGATACGGCTTGCCGGCACGTGCACTCTGGCTATGCAACAGGCGGGCAAACAGCTCTTTGCCGGTTCCTGTCTCGCCGCAGATCAGCACCTGCACATCGGTGCGCGCCAGACGCTGTGCCTGCTGCACCAGTTTCTGCATCGCAGGATCGCAGCTAATGATTCCATCATCGTGTAGTGGCAACCGTTCGTGCAGACGCTGCTGCAGGTCGACAAAACGCTCGTGCAACTGATTGACCTCGGTCAGGTCACGTGCGACTTCGATCGCGCCTATCACTGCGCCGTCGGTATTGCTCAGCGGCAAAGTGGTGTGCACCTGATGCACCGGCTTGCCGCTGGCGTTGTAGTAAAGCTGGTACTGGTTGTGATAACGCTTGCCGCTACATAGCGCCTGCAACAGCGTACTGCTGTGCTGATTCATGCCGGGGTAGACCTGCAGCAGCGACCGGCCGAGCGCACGTTCGGCCAGACAGTCGTCCAGACGCGCACTCTCCGCGTTGTAATACACATAGTGACCGTCAGCGTCGACGATGGCGACCGCCAGCGGCAGGCTGTCAAGAAACTCGGCCAGCAAGGCAATGCTGGCCGCAAGTTGCGTGTCCATGGTGTGCCTCTCCCGGGGATGCGCCCCTTTTTATGACTTACACATACCATGTTTCACACGCAGGCGGCCAGTAAGCTCGCTCTGGCTGCCGAATATCGGGCAGAAATACAACTTTCCGCATCGACGGCGGAAAACCACCGCACCACACATGGCCATAAGCCCTTGTTTTTACGTGCCCTAGCAAGCAACAAACGGATGGCACGCATCCTGCTTATAAATGGAGGCTGTGCACCGCACAGCCTGATCGTGCGCACTTAAATGAGAAAACATTGCCGATGCCATCCGACCCGCACGCTGCCGCACTGCCCGTCATCGAGATCACCGACCTTCACAAACGCTTTGGCACGCACGCTGTCCTGCAAGGCGTCTCTTTTACTGCACATCAGGG
>NZ_JBOFOO010000385.1:0-6605 GCF_051659485.1 Craterilacuibacter sp.
ACCCGCATTCTGGGCGTTGCCTCGCATGTCGAAGTGTCGGCCTTGCAAGGCGGCATGGCGGGCTGGCAGCAGGTGGCGCAAGTGGCGGCGGCCGAGCCGGGCGTTAAGGCGGTGGCGCCCTTTGTCTCGGCGCAGGGTCTGCTGTCTTATGGCGGTGCCGTGCGCGGCGTGATGGTGCGCGGCATCGAGCCTGCGCTGGAAGACAAGGTGGTCGATGTCGGCAAGCACATGGTCAAGGGCAAGCTTGCCGACCTGAAACCGGGCGAATTTGGCGTGCTCTTGGGGACCGAGTTGGCACGCCAGTTGGGCGTGGAGGTCGGGGATAAGGTCACCCTGATCACCCCGCAGGGCAATGTCACGCCGGCGGGCATGATGCCGCGCCTTAAGCAGTTCACCATCAAGGGGCTGTTCAAGGTCGATATGTACGAGTACGACTCAGGCTTCGCGATGATAGACATGAAGGACGCGCAGACCCTGTTTCGTATGGGCGACAATGTGTCGGGCGTGCGTCTCAAGCTGGCTGATCTTTTCAATGCGCCGCTGGTGAAGCAGGACTTGCAGCAGAAGCTGCCCGAGGCCTGGGTTTCCGACTGGAGCGACATGAATGCCAACTATTTCCGCGCGGTACAGATAGAAAAACGCATGATGTTCATCATCCTGACCCTGATTGTGGCGGTGGCGGCATTTAATCTGGTGTCGACGCTGGTGATGGTGGTGACCGACAAACAGGCCGATATCGCCATCCTGCGTACGCTGGGTGCGAGCCCGGCCAGTATCATGAAAATCTTCATGATTCAGGGGGCTGTGGCCGGGGTGCTGGGGACTTTGTCCGGCGTGGCTGCCGGCCTTGCGGTGGCGCTGAATCTGGATGTGATCATGCCGTTTATCGAGGGCCTGCTGGGGGTGAAGCTGTTGTCCAGCGAGGTGTATCTGATCGACTATCTGCCTTCCGACGTGCAGCTGGCCGATGTCGGCACCATCGCACTGATTTCGCTGGTGCTGTCCTTGCTGGCGACCCTGTATCCGAGCTGGCACGCCGCACGCACCCAGCCTGCCGAGGCTTTGCGCTATGAATAATGTGATCGAGGCAGTAAACCTGGCCAAGGTGTACGACGAGGGCGGGCTGAATGTAGAAGTCTTGTCCGGCATCAACCTGAATGTGGGCGTGGGCGAGCGCATTGCCATTGTTGGCGCTTCCGGTTCGGGTAAGAGCACCTTGCTGCATTTGCTAGGGGGGCTGGATACGCCGACCCGCGGCGAGGTCAGTGTCGCCGGCGAGCGGCTGTCCGACTTGTCCGAAGCGGCCCGTGGTCAATTGCGTAATCAGAAGCTAGGCTTTGTGTACCAGTTTCACCATCTGCTCCCCGAGTTTTCTGCGCTGGAAAACGTGATGATGCCCTTGCTGATCCGGCGTCAGCCGCGCGCGCAAGCGGCAGAGACCGCAAGCGAGATCCTGGTCAAGGTCGGTCTGGGTAGCCGTCTGGCACACAAACCTGGTGAAATGTCGGGCGGCGAGCGCCAGCGTGCGGCCATTGCCCGTGCCTTGGTGACGCGTCCGGCTTGTGTGCTGGCCGACGAGCCGACCGGCAATCTTGACCGCGCCAATGCGCGCGTGGTGTTCGATTTGATGCTGTCATTGAATGCCGATCTGGGTACCAGTCTCGTGATCGTGACCCACGATACCGACCTGGCCGCACGAACCGGACGGGTGCTGCATCTGGATGGTCAGGGCTTGTCGGCAGGGTGATACCTTTGTTAGTGCACCGCCATGTAATGTGTGGCGGTGCGTGTTTTTAATTTTTACCCGGAGTATGTTTTTTGTTGCAACGTGATGAACTGATCTTTGATTCCCTCTCTGCTATTTTGCAGACCGGCATGGGCATGGCCCAGCTGGCCGTAGGTCTGGCCTGCGGGGTGATTGCCTGGTTGATGTCCGGCTATGTTTACCGCCGTTTTTACCGTAGCCATCCCGAGCGCTCCGAGCGCTTTATGTCCTACATGGGCCTGCGTCTGGCCATGCCGCTGATCGCCTTGCTGTTGCTGATCATCAGTATTTTCGGCTGGAAGCTGTTGGCTGGCAGCCCGGCCAAGGTGCTGGCCACCATGGCGACGCTGATGTTCTGGCTGTCGGTGATACGCGTGATCAGCGCTGTCTTGCGTCAGGCCTTGCCGCGTGGCCGCTTTGAAAGCGGTAGCGAGCATTTCATGGCCATGGTGCTGTGGCTGTTATATGCATCCTGGGCGACCGGTATCGATGCTTTCGTGATCGAGTGGATGCAGTCGATTGCCTTTACCGTGGGCAAGACCCGGCTTGACCTGTTGATGATTATAAACGCCATCTTGTGGGTGTCCGTCATCGTGATCGGCGCCTTGTGGGTCAGCCGTGCGATCGAGTCGCGCCTGATGCGCCTGAAAGACCTCGACCTGTCGCTGCGCATCGTGTTTTCCAAGATTGCCCGCACGGGCTTGCTGGTGGCTGCAGTGCTGATTGCCCTGCCGGTGGTCGGCATCGATCTGACCGTCTTGTCGGTATTCGGTGGTGCACTGGGTGTCGGTCTTGGTTTCGGCTTGCAGAAAATTGCCAGTAACTATGTGTCGGGTTTTATTATCCTGCTGGACCGCTCCATTCGTATCGGCGATCGTCTGGAAGTCGAAGGGCGCCTGGGCGTCGTGACCAAGATCACTTCGCGCTTTATTGTGCTCAAGAGTGCCGATGGCTCGGAGGCGCTGGTGCCGAATGAAGTATTGATCAGCAGCACCGTGATCAATACCTCGTACTCGGATAAGGCCATCTGGACCAGTCTGCCTATCGGTGTGGCTTATGGCACCGATCTGGAGCTGGCATTGCGCCTGTTGCGTGAGGCTGCCGTGCATCCGCGTGTACTCAAGGAACCGGGTCCGGCTGCTTTCGTGCTCGAATTTGCCGACTCCAGCATTAACTTGTCGCTGGGCATCTGGGTTTCCGATCCGGAAAACGGCTTCCTCGGGCTCAAGTCTGATATCAACCTGACTATCTGGCGCAAGTTTCAGGAAAACGGCATCCAGATTCCATTCCCGCAACGTGAAGTCCGTCTATTGCAAGACGCTGCCTGAGTGTCACTGATTAAGGACGCCTGATATGGATGCAAAAGAGCTGGCCATTGTCGACGATGATGAAGCGGTACGTAGTGCGCTGATCTGGTTGCTGGATGGCCAGCCTTTTGTGGTGCGCGCCTTTGAAAGTGCCGAGGCCCTGCTGCAAAGCGGGGATGCTGCGCGTTTTCACTGTCTGATCGTCGATTTGCGTTTAGGAGGGATGAGCGGGCTAGTGCTGCTGGAGCGCCTGTCGCAGGCTGCCTATTGTCCGCCGGTAATCATGCTGACCGCACATGGCGATGTGCCGCATGCGGTGGCTGCACTCAAGCTGGGTGCCATCGACTTTCTGGAAAAGCCGTTTGACGACGAAAGACTGATGGCGCTGGTTTTTCAGTGTCTGGAACGTGACGAGGTGCAGCGCAAGGCCTATCGGCAAACGCTGGATATCCGCACTGCACAGGCATCGCTGACCGAGCGTGAGCGCGAAGTCATGGCGCTGGTGCTTTCCGGCAAGCTTAATAAGCAGATTGCCGACGAGTTGGCGATCAGCATGAAGACGGTGGAAGTTCATCGCTCGCGCGTGTTCGACAAGATGGGGGTCAAATCGGCGGTTGAACTAGCCAGCCGGTTTGTATCCAGGGTGTCCTGAGATGGCAGGAAACAAACAGCCGGTCTCGGTGCTGGTGTTGATGTATACCCGTCATGGGCGGGTGTTGTTGATAGAACGTGCCGATAAGCCAGGTTTTTGGCAATCGGTGACCGGTAGCCGGGAAGGGGACGAAGCCTTGTCCGAAACCGCACGCCGCGAGCTGGCAGAAGAGACGGGCTTTGGCGCCGCCGATGGGGTGCTGCACGACTGGGCGCAAAGTTCGGTCTATGAGATCTATACGCATTGGCGTCATCGCTATCCCGAGGGGGTGACCCATAATACCGAGCATGTCTTTGCGTTTGAGCTGGAGGCCGAGTGTGCGCCGCAACTTGCTGCGTGCGAGCATACGGCTTTTGTCTGGCTGGGCTGGCAAGAGGCAGCGACGCGGGTGTTTTCCCCCTCCAATGCAGCGGCCATCCGCCAACTGGGTGAACGGCTTGCGCCGTCTTGCGGCGTTTAAGTGCTAACAGGTACCCAAGTATGGGGCTGAAAATGCAGTTTTTGCCATCGCGTTTGCAGAAGTGGCTGCCCCATCTCCCGCTGGCCTTGCTAGTTGGCTTGCAGGCGCTACTACTGGGTTATCCCTTACTCTCTGATCTGCCCCGGACATTGCCCGGAAATTTCTGGTATGCCCAAGCGGCTATTCTGGCCGAATTCAGCTGGGTGATGCTGCCACGCTTGTTGCTGTCCAGCGGGCTGGTGCTGATGGCCATCGGCTTGCTGCTAAAGGCGCGGATCGCCTGGTTTTTTTCCGTACTGCTCTTGCTGCTGGTGACGCCGCTATTGTGGCGTGCCGGGTTGACGCAACGTGATGCGCTGGCATTTTCCTGGCTCCTGATTCTGCTGCTGCTTTTTTTTCGTAAGGCGTTTGACCGCTCAAGCGTGGTGGCGGGTACGCTACTGACGATACTGATCGTCAGTACCATGCTCAGCTATGCCATGCTGGGTTCCTTATCGCTGGGGAATGAGTTTGTTCCGCCCATCCTCAATCCGATGACAGCCTTGTACTTCAGCATGGTCACCATGACTACGGTAGGTTATGGGGATATCGTGCCGCATTCCGATGCCGCACGGCTGTTTACGCTGTCCATTATCGTGCTGGGTATTACCGTATTTGCCACTGCCTTGAGTACCTTGTTCGGGCCACTACTCAGTGCCAGTCTGCAGCGCATCGTTAAAGGAAGGAAACGCAAGATGAACCGTTCCGGGCACTATCTGATCGTCGGCGCCTCGCCGCTGGCGCACAATCTGTATGCCGGCTTGAGCAAGCGTGGCCTCAAGGTGAGTGTACTGGTGCCTGCCGAGGCGAGTCATTGCTATCCTGACGACGCAGATGTGATCGTGGGTGAAACCTCGGATAGCGCCGTGCTGTTGGGGGCAGATGCCGATAAGGCCAATGCCGTGCTGGCACTACGCGGTGATGATGCGGAAAATGCTTTTATTATATTGGCGATGAAAGAGGTGGCACCGGAAGTGCGTACCGTCGTATTGGTGAACGACAGCCGCCATCTGGAGAAAATCAAGCGCTGCCAGCCTGATGTGCTGATTGCTCCCCAGTTGCTGGGGAGCGAAATTCTGGCTCGCCTGCTGAATGGTGAAACCGTAGATAAAGATACGATTACCGATCTGCTACTGCAGGGTGACCCGGGCAAGTTAAGCAGCTGAGTGGGCGGGGCCGGCAAGCGGCCCGCTATCCGTGTCAGGCTGTGACGGCCGCCAGCCTTGCCTTGTCGTAACATTCTCCGCCCATATTCAGCTCCTCCCCATCATGCCAGCGGCTGGAGTCTCCCTCGCTGATAAACCAGTAGCGGCCGCGTTCGTCCTGATGGACAAACACGCCGCCTTGCAGGGTCTGCTCTTCCAGGTCTTCGATACTGTACTGGCGGTCATGCCCGAAAGGTTTGAAAGCCTCGCCCGCGTGATCCCAGACCCATTGGCGCGCAGTCGTCATCGTCGTATTTCCTCTGCCTGTTGCTGTCGCGAAACGTAGGTGATGTGCTGCAGAGCCTGCCTATGACGGTTATTGACTCTGTGCTGTTTTCATATCCTATCCGGCAGCAAGGTTATATGCAAACGTAGAGACTGCCGGTGTATTGGTGTGCTGCTATCTCCGCGGGCGGCATCAGGCCATAATGTCGGCAAGGAGTGTGCTTTCGTCCGGTTAACGGGGTCGGGCGGGCGTGCATCAGGCGTAAATATGGGGTCCACCGTTTATGAAGCCGCTATCTGTTGTGACCTACAATATGCACAAAGGCATGTCGCCGCTTAACCGCAAGGTGATGGTGCGGGATATTGCCCATGCACTGGATGCCTTGGCATCCGATGTGGTTTTTTTGCAGGAGGTGCAGGGGCGCAATAGTCTGCGCGCGCTGCGTCATCCCAATTGGCCCAGCCTGCCGCAGCACCACTACCTGGCGCGCCACTTGGGCAGCAAGGTCACCTATGGCCTGAATGCCGCCTATGACTATGGCCATCACGGCAATGCCTTGTTGTCGCGTTTTCCGGTATCCGAGTGGTGCAATCTTGATATCAGCGTCAATCGCTTCGAAAGCCGAGGCATCCTGCACTGCCTGCTGCAGCCGCCCGGCTGGACGCAACCGGTGGTTACCCTGTGCGCGCATCTGAATTTGCTGGCGCGCGACCGGCGTAAACAGTTCGAGACTTTGTCGCGCTATATCGAGAGCAATGTGCCGCCCGAGGCGATGTTGATTCTGGCCGGCGATTTTAACGACTGGCGTGACGAGGCCAGCGTCATCCTGCGCGAGCGGGTAGGCCTATCCGAAGTATTTCGTACGCTGAATGGCGAGTGCGCTAAAAGCTTTCCTGCGCGCATGCCGATGCTGCCGCTGGACCGCATTTATGTGCGCGGCCTCAAGCCGAT
>NZ_JBOFOO010000386.1:0-14088 GCF_051659485.1 Craterilacuibacter sp.
CCGGCATACATGCCGGCTTCGGTGCCGAAGCCCCAGAAGAAATCGGCACGGATCGCACCGCGTATCGCCCCACCGGTGTCCTGTGCCAGCATCACCCGCTGCAATGGCTGTTGTGACAGCGGCCAGGTGGTACTCAGGAACACCGGCGCCCCCAGCGGAATAAAACGCGGATCGACGGCAATGCTGTAGCCATCGGTCAGCGGCACACCCAAAGCCCCCAAGGGTCCGCCGCCAGCACTACCCAATACCCGGAAGAATACATAACTCGGGTTGACATTGAATAGCTCATTCATGCGATTCGGATTTTTTTTGATCCAGTCCTGAATCCCCTGCATGGAGGCATCGGCCATGACCATCTCGCCCTGATCCACCAGATGACGGCCGATAGACACATAAGGGTGGCCATTCTGCTCGGCATAGCCCACCCGCAGCATGGAGCCGTCCTCCAGCTGGATGCGGCCCGAGCCCTGAATCTGCAAGAAGAACAGTTCGACCGGGTTTTCTACCCAGGCCAGAATCTCGCTGCCTGCCACCCCCTTGCCGGCGCTGATGTCGCCGCGCTGGTAATAGGGGCGGAAACGATTGCCCTCGATGCGCCCCTTGAGACGGGAAGTGCGTGCATCAATGGCAAACTCGGACAGCGTCGCACTGTACTCACCGCCGCCATCCACCACTTGCAGCCGGTTACCCGCACCCTTGCGCAAGCTCAGGCTGCTGCGGCTACGCTGCTGCGCCGTCACATCGGCAACGACCAGATCAGGCGGTACGCCATACACCGGATACGGCGTACGCGCACTTTGCGTGCGCGAGCCATTGAGCAGCGGCTCGTAATAACCGGTAATCAGCCCCTCGCCGGCACTGCCATCCAGAATGCGCCAGGCCGCGAAATCCTGTTCGAAATAACGCCGTACCGCACGGCCATCCGCCTCGTCTATGGCTAAGGCACGGCTGCAGGCCTCACCCCAGCCCGGTTTTTTCTGCAACACCCGGCAACTGCCGCGCAGCGCCTCCAGCGAGCGCACCAAACCGGCATCGCTCCAGCCCGGGACGGCCGCAAGTGCCGCCTGCTCATAACGCACATTCCCTGATGCGGGAGAGGTGGTAGTAGGGGGCGGCGTCACACTGGAACAGGCCGCCAACCAGAGCAGGGGCAGGCCAAGCAGGAATCTTGATTTCATGATGATTTGCAATGCGGCTCGTCCGGCAAGCATACCGGCATGAGCACATGAATAAGGGAAAGCCGGAATTGTGCCTATCGCCGTGCAATGCCACAAGCCAACAATGACCGGCCCACAAAAAACGCCAGCCCGAAATACCGGCTGGCGCCAACGCTTGCCATCACAAGCGGGAGGGAAAGCGCAAAAAATCAAGGCTGGGCGGCTTGCTCGGTAGCGGCTTCGGCGCGTACCTGATCCATATCCAGCGCACACACAGCCTGAATCAGCTCTTCAAACTGGGCCGCCATCATGGCGCCGGCCTGCTGATATACCATGATGCCGTCGCGCATCACCATCAGCGTCGGGATAGAGCGGATATTGAAATGCCCGGCCAGTTCCTGCTCGCTTTCGGTATCTATTTTGCCGAATACGATGTCCGTGTGCTTATCGGCAGCCGCCTCGAATACCGGGCCGAAACTCTTGCATGGCCCGCACCATGGCGCCCAGAAGTCGAGTATCACAATGCCTTCCGGCTTGACGGATTCGTTGAAAGTGTCGGCGGTGATGTTCACGCAGGCCATACTGTCTCCCGATAATATTGACATGACAAGCCGGAATGCTTGCCTTTAAGGCATTCCAGATGGGCACAATCCGCAGCGGCGCAAGAGCCGGTGCGGATTGTATTTGCCGATCATACGGATAAAGCTGCGCTATCAGCCGCCAACAAAAGGCAGGGCGAGGAATAGCTTGATGGTGATGGCGTTGATGATATCGATAAAGAACGCCCCCACCATAGGCACCACCAGAAAAGCCAGATGCGACGGACCGAAACGCTGGGTCACGGCCTGCATATTGGCAATTGCCGTCGGTGTCGCGCCCAAGCCGAAGCCGCAATGACCGGCCGCCAGCACCACCGCATCGTAGTTTCTACCCATCAGGCGGAAGGTCACGAAGTAGGCAAACAAGCCCATGGCCGTCGCCTGCGCAATCAGCAGCACAAAGATAGGCAAAGCCAACGCGGCCAAATCCCACAGTTTGAGCGACATCAGCGCCATGGCCAGAAATAGCGACAGGCTGACGTTGCCCACCAGCGATACCTCGCGCTCGAATACCTTGTGCACACCCAGCGTTTCCAGGCCGTTGCGCAGCAATACGCCGACAAACAGTACGCAGACGAAGGTCGGCAACTCGAATGGCGTGCCCTTGATCAGCGCCCCCAAGGCCGTGCCGCCCAATAGGCTGACCGCGATCAGCGCCAGCGTTTCGATAAAACTGAACTGGGTGATCAAACGCTCCTGATTGGGTTGCTCGAAGCCTTGCGGCTCGTCATCGGCATTGTGTTCGGCGCCGGGTGCCTTGACCTTGCGCATCAGCAGATTGGCCACCGGCCCGCCGATCAGCCCCCCCAGCACCAGACCGAAGGTTGCCGTGGCGACGGCCAGTTCGGTCGCCGATGCCAGCTGGTATTCGTTCTGGAACACCGCACTCCAGGCGGCACCGGTACCATGGCCACCCGATAAGGTAATCGAGCCGGCCAGCAAGCCCATCAGCGGGTCCAGCCCCATCAGCATCGCCAGCGAGATGCCCAGCGTGTTCTGCACGACCAAAAGGCCGGCCACGATCAGCAAAAAGCGTCCGACCATCTTGCCGCCGGACTTCAGCCGCGCAAAGTCGGCCGACAGACCGATGGAGGCAAAAAAGGCCAGCATCAAGGGTGTCTGCATGGCGAGGTCAAACTGCACCTGAAAGCCCATCCCCTGACGCAAGGCCAGCAGGATAAGCGCCACCAGCAGGCCCCCGACTACCGGTTCGGGGATATTGAATGTGCGTAGCAAAGGCGTACGCGCCACCACCATGCGGCCGATCAGCAATACCAGCGAGGCCGCAACCAAGGTGCCGTAGAAGTCGAGTTGAATCATTAAATCTCCCTTTTTTTAACACGCGCCATGCGCGTGTGAGCCGTTCAGACCTCCTGATGCCGGACTTGCCAGCATTGGTGAATTTTTTTATTGCGAAAATCTTCCGCTACAGAAGCCGCGCTGATATCGCGTATCCGGTAACGTGCCGCCAGCGCAGGGTCCAGCGTAAAACTGCGCAGGTTATTAGAGAAATACAGCACACCATCCGGCTTGAGCAAGCGCATGGCGCCATCGACCAGACGCGCCTGATCGCGCTGTATATCCAGTACTTCCATCATCTTTTTGGAATTGGAAAAACTGGGCGGATCCATCACGATCAGATCAAACGCCTTGCCATGATAAGCAGCGTCTTCCAGATACTGGAACACATCGTCGCGTATCAGCTGGTGTTGTTCCGTATCCATGCCGTTAAGGCTGAAATTACGGCGCGACCAATCCAGATAGGTATTGGACAGGTCTACCGTTTCCGAGGCAATGGCACCGCCGGCGGCGGCGTACACGGTAAAGCTGCCGGTATAGGCAAACAGGTTCAGCATGCGCTTGCCGGCCGCCTCTTCCTGCACGCGGCGGCGGGTGTTGCGGTGATCGAGAAACAGACCGGTATCCAGATAATCATCCAGATTGACCCAGAATTTATGCCCCTGCTCGCTGACCACGAAGTTGCTGCCGAACTGGCTGACTTTTTCGTACTGGTCCAGCCCCTTCTGGCGGCGGCGGGTCTTGATTGCAATGCCGCTACGTGCACAGCCGGTGATGCCGGCAATGGCGTCCAGTACCGCATCCATCCATAGCTGATACTCGGCCTCTTCCATTTGCCAGCCGGTGTCATACTCCTGCAGGTGCACGCGTGCACCGTAAATATCGACGGCAAACGGAAACTGCGGAATATCCTTGTCGTAGACGCGCCAGGCATCGGTGGGCAGGCGTCGCGCCCACTTGGAAAGGTGCTTGAAATTCTTGGCAAGACGGTTGGCAAAAGGTGATACGTCGACCATATTCGTCTCCCTGCTGATTAAAAAACGCGCCAGTATAGCGTAGCTTGGGCTCAAACTCCCGCGAGGTAGGCATTGCCCGGCCGCAAACCACATGGCCGCCACCCCAAAACGAAACAGGCCTGCCGTCAACGACGGCAGGCCCGACAAGCACCCAACAGGGAAAACAATCAGCCTTCGGCACCAAACAGTGCCACCAGCTTGCGATAGACCGGCTCGGCTACATACTGGCGTATCACCTTCTCCCAGCCATTGGGCCCGACCAGCCCCTTGACCATGGTAGAGGACACTTCGGCATACTCGCGCGGCGGCAACAGAAAAACGGTGGTGATATCCGGATGCAAGTCCGAGTTGATATAGCGCATGGTGCGCTCGTATTCGTAATCACTGGCGGTACGGATACCGCGCACGATGTAATTGGCGTCTACGCTCTGGGCGTAATTCACCAGAAACTGGTTTTCGAACACATCGATCCGCATCTTGCTCAGGCCTCCGGTGACGGCATGCAGCATTTCTACGCGCTCTTCCACGCTGAAGCTGCAATGCTTTTCCGGATTCACGCCGATCGCCACCACGACCTCGTCAAACAACTCCACGGCCTCACGTATCATCCATAGATGTCCGTTGGTCACCGGGTCGAAACTTCCTGCATAGACGGCACGTTTCAACGGATCAATCCTTTTTGCTGGGCATAAACATGGCAACAACTGTAACGTGAGCATGGCAGCGGAACAAGGCTTTCTGCTGCAACGCAAAAAAACCCCGCTCTTAGCGGGGTTCGTATGCAAAATAAACCACACTGGGCTTCAGTTTATTTCTTCGGCGCGGTGGCAGGCGACCTGATGCCCGCCCACAAGACGCAGTTGCGGCTCTTCCGCACTGCAACGCGCCTCGGCAAACGGGCAACGCTTGTGGAAAGTACAACCGGAAGGCGGATTAAGCGGACTGGGCAGTTCGCCGACGATCTTGATCTTGATCTTGCGGTCTTCCGGGTGGATGGAAGGCGTCGCCGACAACAAGGCCTTGGTATAAGGGTGCAGCGGTGCAGCATAAAGTGCGGTCTTGGAGCCCACCTCCACCGCCCGCCCCAGATACATCACCATCACATCGTCGGCCACATGCTCGACCACCGACAGATTGTGCGACACAAACACATAAGCCGTCCCCAGCTCCTGCTGCAAATCCATAAACAGGTTGAGCACTTGCGCCTGGATGGAGACATCCAGCGCCGAAGTCGGCTCGTCGGCGACCACGATCTTGGGCTTGAGCATCATGGCACGCGCAATGGCAATACGCTGGCGCTGGCCACCGGAGAACATGTGTGGATAACGGTAATAATGCTCGGGACGCAAACCGACAATGGTCATCATCTGCTTGACCCGCGCCTCGCGCTCGCTGGCACTGAGCGAGGTATTGATCAGCAATGGTTCGGACAGCTGCACGCCGATTTTCTGGCGCGGGTTGAGCGAGGCATACGGATTCTGGAACACCATCTGCACCTTGCTGCGCATGGCCTTGATGTCGCCCTTGCTACCCGAAGCCACATCAATGCCGTCAAGCACCAGTGAGCCTGAAGTCGGCTCCTCGATCAGGGTCAGCGCACGCGCCAGTGTCGACTTGCCGCAGCCCGACTCCCCCACCACCGCCAGTGTTTTACCGGCAGACAGATCAAACGAAATGCCGTTCAGCGCCTTGACCGTAGCGGCCGGCTTGAGAAAACCCTGTGACACCGTGTAATGACGGGTCAGCTCACGTGCACACAATACCGTGCTCATAAGGCAGCCTCCTTGGTGCGTAGGGGAAAGTGGCAGCGTACGACGCCGCCCTCGATCGCGGTCAGGCCCGGGCGCTCGCTATGGCAACGCTCGGCCACATACGGGCAGCGTGGCGACAACAGGCAGCCCATGGGACGGTCATACTGGCCGGGGACGATACCGGGCAAGGTATTGAGCCGCGCCGCCCCCTGACTATGCTCGGGAATGGAAGCCAGCAGCGCTTCGGTATAAGGATGGACCGGTGTACGGAAAATGCCCGGCACCTGCCCCATCTCGGCCACTTGCCCGGCATACATCACCGCCACCCGGTGCGCGACCTCGGCGATCACCGCCAGATCGTGGGTGATCATAATCAGTGCCATATTCTGGCTTTGCTGCAAGGACACCAGCAAATCCATGATCTGCGCCTGGATGGTCACATCCAGCGCGGTCGTCGGTTCGTCGGCAATCAACAGCTTGGGCTTGCACGCGATCGCCATCGCAATCACCACCCGCTGGCTCATCCCGCCGGACAACTGGTGCGGGTAGGCATTCAGGCGCGAGGCGGCGGCCGGGATCTCGACCATTTCCATCAGTTCCAGCGCCCGTGCCTTCAGTGCCGCACCACGTAGCCCCTGATGCACTTTCAGCACTTCCATGATCTGGTAGCCGACGGTATAGCTCGGGTTCAGCGAGGTCATCGGGTCCTGAAAGATCATGGCAATATCCTTGCCGACAATCTTGCGACGCTCGCGCGGGCTGATGGTCAGCAAATCCTTGCCGTCAAAGGTCAGGGTATCGGCCACAATGCGCCCCTGCCCTTCCAGCAAGCCCATCATCGCCATCATGGTGACCGACTTGCCCGAACCGGACTCGCCGACGATGCCGACGATCTCGCCCTCGCCCACGCTAAGATCCAGCCCTTCTACCGCACTGAACGGTTTATCCAGACTGCCAAACTGTACCGAGAGATTCTTGATTTCGAGCAAACTCATGTTTCTCTCCTTAGGCTGCGCGCTTGAGTTTAGGGTCGAGTGCATCGCGCAAGCCGTCGCCCATCAGGTTGATCGCCAGCACCGAGAACAGAATCGTCAGCCCCGGCATGGTTACCACCCACCACGCACGTTCGATATAGTCGCGCGCCGAAGCCAGCATGGTGCCCCACTCCGGTGTCGGCGGCTGCACGCCCAGACCGAGAAAGCCCAAGGCGGCGGCTTCGAGAATGGCCGACGAAAAGCTCATGGTCGCGTGCACGATCAAGGGCGCCATGCAGTTGGGCAAGACGGTCACGAACATCAGGCGCAGCTTGCCGGCCCCGGCCACCCGGCTGGCCGTCACATAATCGCGGTTAAGCTCGGTCAGCGCCGAGGCGCGCGTCAGGCGCACATAGCCCGGCAAAGCCACCACCGCAATGGCGATAATGGTATTCACCAGACCCGGGCCCAGAATGGCCACGATGGCGACAGCCAGCAGCAATGCAGGCAAAGCCATCATCACATCCATCAGGCGCATAATGGCCGGCCCCAGCACCTTGGGCGAAAACGCCGCCGCCAGCCCCAGGATCACACCGGGAATCAGCGACATCACCACCGAAACGACGCCGATAAACAGCGACATGCGGGCGCCGTAAATCAGCCGCGACAGGATGTCGCGCCCCAGTTCGTCAGTACCGAACAGATAAGCGATACTGCCGCCCTCACTCCAGGCCGGCGGCGTCAGCAGATGGTCACGGAACTGTTCGATCGGGCTATAGGGCGCCACCAGCGGGGCCAGGATGGCGGCGGCAAACACCACCAACATAAATATCAGGCCAGCGAGAGCGCCCTTATTGAAAGAAAAACCCTGCCAGAATTCACGTAGCGGGCTGGGGTAATGCACGACCGGCTCGTCGGCGAGCGGCAAGCTGGTGCGATGGGTTTGGCTCATGGCGGCCTCCTTACTTGGCATGACGGATGCGCGGGTTGGCAACGCCGTACAGGATATCGACGATAAAGTTGGTAATGATCACCAAGGTGGCAACGATCAGGATGCCGTTTTGCACGATGGGGTAGTCACGGCGACCGATGGCGTCGATCAGCCATTTACCGATACCGGGCCAGGAAAAGATGGTTTCGGTCAGCACCGCCCCGCCCATCAAGACCCCGACTTGCAGCCCCATCACCGTCAGCACCGGAATCAGCGCATTACGCAAGGTGTGTACAAAGATCACCCGTGCCGGCGACAGCCCCTTGGCGCGCGCGGTGCGCACATAGTCTTCCTGCATCACTTCCAGCATCGAAGAACGGGTCATACGCGCAATCACCGCCAGCGGAATCGTCCCCAGCACGATAGAGGGCAGAATCAGGTGCATCACCGCATCCTTGAAGGCGCCGGCGTTGTACTCTGGATCCATCGCCTCGGCACGCCAGGCATCGATCAGCATAAAGCCGGTGTCCGGCGGAATGTCGAACATCAGGTCCAGCCGGCCCGATACCGGTGTCCAGCCTAGCGACACCGAGAAGAACATGATCAGCACCAGCCCCCACCAGAAAATCGGCATAGAAAAACCGGTCAGCGCCAATCCCATTACGCCGTGGTCAAGCAGCGAACCGCGCTTGATCGCCGCCACTACGCCGGCAAGCAAACCCAGTACGCAGGCAAACACCATGGCGCACAAAGCCAGCTCCAGCGTCGCCGGAAACAGGGTGGTAAATTCGGACCACACACTTTCGCGCGTCACCAGCGACTCGCCCAGATTGCCCTGAAACAAATTGCCCAGGTAATCGAAGTACTGCGCATACAGCGGCTTGTCCAGACCCAGACGGTGCAGCGCCTCGGCATGCATCTGCGGGTCCAGCGTACGCTCGCCCATCATGACCTCGACCGGATCGCCCGGAATCATGCGGATCAGACCGAAAGTGAGCAAGGTAATGCCGAAGAAGGTCGGTATCAACAGACCCAGACGGCGAAGAATGAAGGTAAACATAGTTTCTATACTCCCGATGCTCGGCGTACCTGCATCGTTGTCGCTCCCCCGAAGCCCGGGCATATTCCCGGGCACTTTATATGGCCCCTTGCTGGCTGCCATGAAACCGCAGCCTGAAAGTGCGGCTCTTGCAGGCTGCATCGATCAGGCTACGCCCTGCCGCCACGGCGGCAGGGTTCAAACACTGCTGCTTACTTCACGCCCACACCATAAAATGCATTCAGGCCGAAGGGGCTGACCTTGAAGTCCACCACGTTATTGCGTACCGGCTGGTTAATCGTGGAGTGTGCTATCGGAGTGATCGGCACTTGCTGCTTCAGGATTTCCTGCGATTTGCTGTACAACTTGGTGCGCTCGGCGACATTGGTGCTCAGCTTGGCTTTTTTTACCAAGTCGTCAAACGGCTTGTGACACCACTTGGAGTAGTTGCTGCCGGAGACCGAATCGCAACCATAGAGGTTGTTCATCCAGTTGTCCGGATCTCCATTGTCACCGGTCCAGCCGATCAGGATCGCATCATGCTCGCCCTTCATGGCGCGCTTCATGTACTCGCCCCATTCGTAAGTCACGATCTTGGCCTTGACGCCGATTTTGGCGTAATCCGCCTGCATCATCTCGGCCATCAGACGGGCATTCGGGTTATACGGACGCTGCACCGGCATCGCCCACAAGGTCATCTCGAAGCCGTTCGGATAGCCGGCCTTGGCCAGCAAGGCCTTGGCCTTGGCGACATCATAGGCACTGGACTTGATCGCCTTGTTGTACGACCACTGCGTAGGCGGCAGCGCGTTGTCTGCCTTCTGGCCCGCGCCCTGATATACCGCCTTGAGGATGGCATCCTTATTGATGGCCATATCCAGCGCCTGGCGCACTTCCAGCTTGGCCAGTTGAGGCTTTTGCACGTTGTAGGCAACATAACCCAGATTGAAACCCGGCTTGGTAATCACCGAAATCTTGGGGTCGGCCTTGATTGAAGGCAGGTCGGCCGGACGCGGATAGACCGTCACCTGGCACTCACCCTTCTTCAGCTTCTGCGCGCGTACCGACGGGTCGGTCACGATGGCGAATACCAGATTGTCCAGCTTGACATCGGCAGGCTTCCAGTACTGCTTGTTGCCTGCGTAACGTATCTGCGCATCCTTCTGGTAGCGGCGGAACACAAACGGGCCGGTACCAACCGGCTTTTGGTTGAGATCGGACGCCTTGCCGGATTTCAGCAGTTGCCCTGCGTATTCGGCTGACTGGATGGAGGCAAAGCTCATCGCCATATTCTGGATAAAAGCGGCATCGACATTCTTGAGCGTGAAACGCACGGTCTGCGGATCAAGCTTTTCAACTTTGGCGATATTGCCATCCAGCCCCATATCGGTGAAATAAGGGAACTCGGTCGGGTAGGCTTTGCGGAACGGGTGATTCTTGTCCAGCATGCGCTGGAAAGTGAACATCACATCGTCGGCATTGAAGTCGCGTGCCGGCTTGAAATAATCGGTAGTGTGGAACTTGACGCCTTTTCTGAGCTTGAAGGTGTACACCTTGGCATCGGGTGAAATGGTCCACGATTCGGCCAGCCCCGGAATCACCTTGGTCCCGCCGCGCTCGAACTCGACCAGACGATTGAACACGGTTTCGGCCGAGGCATCGAAGTCGGCGCCGGACAAATACTGCGCCGGATCAAAACCGCCCGGGCTGCTTTCAGAGCAATAAATCAGCGTACCGGCAGCTTGGCTAGCCGCCGCACTGGCCAGTAAACCGGCGGTAATCAGTAGTTTTCTGGTTTTTTTCATTATAAATTTCCACTTCTCTTTTGGATGGGATGGTTGTGCGAGCTGAGCCTGTACATCACACCCAAACTACATTATTTAATCATTGAGCAATTGACAAGTGGTTATTCTATAATTAGAGGCTAATTATGCCAAGTAAGATTGATTTAATAAAATTAAATGACAAAAAATATAAGTATCTGATTATTATCAAACATAGTTAATGCTATTACATCTCATTCGATAAAAAAATGGCCCCGCGAAGAATCGCGGAGGCCATTTCTGGGGAGCACAGTGCCCCCACGGTTTTACTTCACACTGACATTCTGGAAGGTGTAATCACCAAACGGGCTGATTTTGAAGCCCTGGACTTCTTTACGCATCGGCTGGTTGACTGTCGAGTGGGCAATGGTCGACCACGGCATATCACGCTTGAACACCTCCTGCGCCTTGGCGTAAAGCTTGGTACGCTCGGCAGTGTTCGGCGACTTGCGGGCAGCCAGCACCAGTTGATCGAATTCCTTGCTGCAATAGCGCGCATAGTTGGAACCGCCGACAGCTTCACAGGTCAGCAGCACGCCCAGGAAGTTGTCTGGCGACGCGTAGTCGCCAGTCCAGCCGATCAGGCCGGTATCGTGCTCGCCGTTCTTCATGCGCTTGAGGTACTCGCCCCATTCGTAGCTCTGAATCTTGGCTTTGACGCCGATCTTGGCCCAGTCAGCCTGAATCATCTCGGCCATCAGTTTGGCGTTCGGGTTGTACGGACGCTGTACCGGCATCGCCCACAGGGTGATTTCAAAACCGTTGGGGTAACCGGCCTTGGCCAGTTCGGCCTTGGCTTTAGCCGGATCAAACGCGGCATTTTTCAGCGATTTATTGTACGACCACAAGGTTGGCGGCATCGGGTTGGATGCTTCTACGCCTTGCCCTTGGTACACGGCGGCGATGATGGCCTTGCGGTTGATCGCCATATCCAGCGCTTTACGCACCGCCGGGTTTTTCAGCTGCGGCTTTTCGACGTTATACGACAGATAACCGATATTGAAGCCCTGCGACGACATCATTTTAAGCGCTGGATCAGCCTTCATGCCGGCAAGATCTGTCGGCTTCGGATAAGACATGATCTGGCACTCGCCAGCCTTCATCTTCTGGTAACGCACCGACGGGTCGGTGGTGATGGCAAACACCAGATTGTCGATCTTGACCGTGCCCTTCTTCCAGTAGTCCTTGTTGGCGGCGTAGCGGATCTGCGCGTCCTTCTGGTAGCGCTTGAACACAAACGGGCCGGTACCAACCGGCTTCTGGTTGATATCGGCAGCCTTGCCGGCCGCCATCAACTGGCCCACATATTCGGCAGACAGGATAGACGCGAAAGGCATGGCGACTTTAGCCAGCAAGTCGGCATCCGGATCTTTCAGCGTGATACGTACGGTTGTCGGATCAAGTTTTTCTACCGACACGATATTGGCATCCAGACCGGTATCGGAAGCAAACGGGAATTCAACCGGGTAGGCCTTGCGGAAGGCATTATTCTTATTGACCATGCGGTCAAAGGTCAGCACCACATCGTCTGCTGTCAGCTCGCGTGTAGGCTTGAAATAGTCGGTGGTGTGAAACTTCACCCCCTTGCGAAGCTTGAAGGTGTAAACCTTGCCGTCCGGCGAGATGGTCCAGCTCTCGGCCAGACCCGGCTGGATCTTGGTCGAGCCTTGCTCGAATTCAACCAGACGGTTGTAAGCCGGATGGCCGGAGGCATCGAAACTGCTGCCGCCGGTGTACTGCGCATTATCAAAGCCTTCAGGACTGGCTTCGGAACAATAGATCAGGGTTCCGCCGGCGGCGTGAGCCAACTGGGCACCGGCGATCAGGCCGGCGGCAATCAAAATGCGTGTCATTGTTTTCATGATTTCTCCGTTGTATTCCCGAATACGAGAAGTGCCCGGCGCACCGGGCACATAGAGACAACATTAAGCAACAACAATGCCATTTGCAATATAAATTGCGCAACAAATGTATTTTGTATACCAGTGCAACTGAAAGCTTACATTTTGCGCAACACAACGCTACCCACCGAATAACCGGCCCCAAAGGAAGACAACACACCAATTTCGCCAGCGGCCATATCGGCGCTGTAAAGATGAAAGGCAATCACCGAACCGGCCGAACTGGTATTGGCATAGCGGTCCAGAATCACCGGTGCCTCGTCGGGGGTGGCTTCCCGCCCCAGTACGCGACGCGAAATCAGCTGGTTCATCGCCAGATTGGCCTGATGCAACCAGAAGCGGCGCACGGCATCCGGCGCCACACTCAGGCTAGCCAGATGGCTGACAATATGCTCGCCCACCATAGGGCAGACTTCCTTGAATACCTTGCGGCCCTGTTGCACAAACAGCTTGTCCAGGGCACCGATACCGGACTCGTCACAACGGTTCAGGAAACCGGCGTTATTGCGGATATTGTTGGAGAACACGGTCGCCAGCTTGCAGCCCAGTATCTCGAAACGCTGCGCCGAAGTGGCGAGATCGGCATTTTCCAGCACCATGGCAGTGGCCGCATCACCAAAAATAAAATGGCTGTCGCGGTCACGGAAATTGAGGTGGGCCGAACAGATTTCCGGATTCACCATCAGCACCGCACGGGCAGAGCCGCAAGCAATGGCATTGACCGCGGCCTGAATACCGAAGGTGGCCGATGAGCAGGCCACATTCATGTCGTAACCGTAGCCGCTGATCCCCAAGGCCTGCTGTACCTCCACCGCCATCGCAGGATAGGCACGCTGCATATTCGAGCATGCCACAATCACCATATCGATATCGGCCGCACACTTGCCGGCATTGGCCAGGGCCTCGCGCGCCGCCGCAACCGCCATTTCAGCCTGTATCGACAACACGTCATTGCTACGCTCAGGCAAAAACGGGGTCATGCGTTCGGGGTCGAGGACGCCCGTCGCATCCATCAGGTAGCGCTGCTGGATGCCGGAAGCCTTGACGATGAACTCGGCGCTGGATTCTGCCAATGCCGCCACGCTGCCATCGCTGATCGCGGCCTGGTTTTCCGCGTTAAAGGCGCGCACATACTGGTTGAATGCTGCAACCAGTTGTTCATTGCCAACTGCGTTGGGCGGCGTAAACAAACCGGTTCCGCTGATTACGACCTTGTTCATGCAAAAAACTCCATAGCCGACGCTACTTACAGCGCAAGCCACTGACGATGTTATTCATAAGGATTTTCCGGCTGATGATACACCACGCCTTGCAATAAACTGCAAGAAAACCCTCCCTGAACAGCATAAATCCTTGTAAAATCGGCACGTTTGTAGTGAAACTCCATCTTAAACGGTAAGCATAAAAAACTTTCGCCACTAATACTTGACTAAAACACTCCAGTATCGACATACTCCGGCACGGATAGCGAAAACACACCGCAGCAAAGACAGGGAGAACACCACAATATGCGCCTGACCACCAAAGGACGCTTTGCCGTTACCGCCATGCTGGACCTTGCCCTGCGCGAAGCAGGCGGCCCGGTCACGCTGGCCGGC